>NZ_JBHIPR010000004.1:0-12881 GCF_042196145.1 Bartonella sp. AP258QHHD | reverse complement strand
TTTTGGCATTCTCCTTCAAACAAAGTGATAAATGGCATTGTTGGTATTGCACGCCCCATTGATTTTTCCATTGGTGATCGATCAAGCCGCGCCAACCTTCTCAATGAACAAAACATCACAACCATTATTCGGGAAAACGGCTATCGCCTCTGGGGTAATCGCACCCTTTCAAGTGATACAAAATTTGCTTTCTTATCGGTAGTACGCACCGCAGATATGATCAATGATGCCATTTTGCGCGGGCATCTATGGGCTGTCGACCGCAATATCAAAAAAACCTACATGAATGATGTCAGTGAAAGCGTCAATGCCTATTTGCGTGATTTGAAAGCACAAGGCGCCATTCTTGGTGGGCGCTGTACACCTGATCTAGAGCTTAACACAGCAAGCGCCATTGAAGGCGGCAGAGTCTATTTCAATGTCGAATTCACACCAACAACACCCGCAGAACACATCACATTCCGTTCACGCATTGTGAATGATTATTTAGAGGAGATTTTTTAATGGCTATCCCCGTTTTACCAAGAGTTTTGAAATATTTTAACATTTTTGTCGACGGCATTCCCTATCAGGCAAAATGTGAAAGTGTCACCCTACCGAATTTGAGTTTGGTTGTTGAAAGTTATCGCGGCGGTGGCATGGATAGCTCCATTGAAGTTGACCTTGGTCTTGAAACCCTCACGCTTAGCATGACCATTTCTGATTGCTCTCCAGAGTTGATGGCACTGTTAGGGCGCACCGATGTCAACATTTCATTACGAAGTTCAATGCAAGCGCAAGGCACACCAGCAGAAGGTGTTGTCATTACCATGAGAGGACTATGCAAAGGCTTTGAAATGGCAGAATGGCAACCGGGCAGCAAAGCAACATCCACAACTACCTTCACATTGCAGTATTTCAAATATGTCCAGAAGGACGTTGAAATCGTTGAGATAGATGTCCTCAACTTGGTGAGAAAATTCAATGGCGTCAATCAACTCGCAGACCATAGAGACAACATAGGATTATAAAAATGACAGTCCAAACAAGCATTACACATAAATTATTGATACCTGTTACTTTTGAAGGAAAAGAGCACACCGAAATTACTTTACAGCGCCCCAAAACAAAAGATGTGCAAGCAATCGACAAAAAAGAAGGCATAGAGCAAACAATCGCTATGATCGCACGTCTTTCTGGATGGGCACATGAAGCGGTTGGAGAACTCGATATTAATGACTTGTCGAGCATTGGAGAGATTTTGGAGTCTTTTATCAAGCGGCGGGATACCTCGACTGGGAAACCGCCGCTAAACTCATAGCCGATATTACCATTGTGTTCCATTGGTCCCTTTCAAAGATGATGGAAATGGAACCGCAAGAACTCATATTCTGGCGAAATCAAGCAGCAGAAAGGTATAAGATAAAATGAGTGAAAAAGTTGCTGATGCAAAGGTAAAATTGTCTCTTGAAGACAAACTCACCGCACCTCTCAAACATCTTCAAAAAAAATTCGATACATTGTCAAAAACACTCTCACATAGTTTGGGTATTGTGCGCTTTTCTGCTGCTGTCAAAAACATGACAAAAAGCCTTCATGGCGTTCAAAGTGCTCTTAGCACAGCGGCAAGTCGTGCTTCAGTCTTTACCGGTGTCTTAGGGCTTGCTGGTGGTGGTCTTGTGGCAAGTGTAGCCGCCCTCACCATGAAAACCATGCATCTGGGAGATAGTCTTTATCACGCATCACACCATTTAAATATGAGTGTTGCATCACTTCAATTATGGGGTGATGCAGCCGATAATTCAGGCACTTCTGCCGAACTTTTTCAACAATCCTTAGCGGTTTTAAATAGGCGTTCAGCACAAGCATATGCCGGACAAAAAAGAGGCATGATGGGCTTTGAAGCACTTGGCATTTCTGTCAAAAACACTTCTGGAAAACTCAAATCCACTTCTGTCTTGTTAGAAGAAATTACCGACAAGATGAGTAAGATGAAAAGCCAAGCACAAAGACAGCATATTGCCGCTCTGCTGTTTGGGGGCGATGGTAAAGAAATGGCGACCATGCTTGCACAAGGCATGGCACCCATTAAAGAGCTGTTTGCAAAGGCGCGAAAAGGAAAATGGCTGATAGGTGCCGATGTTGCACGCTATGCAGCAGATTTAAGTGACAAGCTTGGTGCTTTTAAGAAAAAAATAGGCGGTATCGCGAGCTTTATTGGCGCGCGTTTCATGCCCGTGATTAATGATATGATTGACGGTTTTTCAAAGTTGATTGATGAAAACCGCGACCTCATTCAAACAACTGTTGCGAGCTGGGCAAAAACCTTAAAAAAAGTCCTTAATGATTTGCTTAATCCTACCTCTGATTTAAGAAAAGGCATCAGTGATCTCACAGAGAGGATTAAAGGCTGGTTCCAATGGCTAGAACCTCTGATTGGTGAAATAACCCTTTTCAAGGTGGGGCTTGTAGCTCTTGGTTCATTCATTTTTGGTCCACTCATTGCCGCATTAGCCGCAGCGGGAGCAGCGTTTGTCACACTTGGCTATACTATAATGACGACGCCTATCGGTTGGTTAATGGGTGGCATTGCAGCGCTCTTTGTCCTCTATCAATATTGGGACAAACTCAATGGTTGGGTAGCAGCATCTTTAGCCGCGGTTGGAGCAGTTCTTATAGCTTCAGTTATTCCAGCAATAACCGCTGTTGGTTCTGCTTTTATATCGCTTGGTGTTGCTATCATGACAACCCCCATAGGCTGGATAATGGCTGGTATTGCAGCCCTTATTGGAATTGGATATCTGCTTTATAAAAATTGGGATACGGTCATGAATTTCTTACGAAATTTGTTGAGTTCTTTGGCTAATTTATGCAGTAACATTTTCAGTAACCTCTTTAGTCTCTTTAAAAAGTTTTCACCCCTCTCTTGGATTGCAAAAGGCATAAATGCATTGATTAAATGGTTGCTTGGGGTCGATTTAATGGAAGCAGGTTCCAATCTTATTAATGGGCTTTGGGAGGGCATCAAAAGCAAATGGGGTGATCTATATAACGGATTTGGCAATATGATGAATAAATTAACCAGTTGGATACCTGGCTTTGGAGGAAAAAAATCAAAGTTTAATGTCTCAATAGACAAAACTTCAACGCAGACCATTAAAACCTTTACTGATGAAACCAATACACGGGCAAAAAAAATGCTGGATACAGCAGTGGTGACAAATACCCCCCCTGAAAAACGCAAGAGTGGCTTTAATACAGAGGTCGTTGAAACAGGACAAATGCAGGCAACAAATAAAGTAGGTGCTTTTAAAGCTCCAAAGCCAATTACGGTTCATAAGCCCATTGAAGTAGACGCCCGTGTAACCATTACAAATCTCAATATTTCAGTACCAAATGGTCTCAAGGACGAAATCAGAGACGCTGTCAATCAAGCACTTGAACGCTATGCAAAACAGCAACGTTTAGCCATAGCCTCTAGCCTTTCGGATTAAATACCATGATGTTAGCTTTGGGTGGTTTTATTTTTTCGATTGAAACAGCTGCTTATCAAACACTTGATATGTCTTATGGCATTCCATGGGTAGAGCAAGGACGATTGGGGCGCAAAGCAGCTCTTCAATTGCCTGCCGTTGCAAATGCGGAATTTTCTTTAACTGGTGTGATTTATCCAGATTTCAAAGGTGGTCACAGACAGCTCGAATATTTACGGCAAATGGCACATGAAGGACCTCACATTCTTGTGACTGGTCAAGGCAAAATCTTAGGAAAGTTTGTCATTCTTTCTGTAGAGGAAAAGCAAAGCATTTTTCACCAAAACGGGTCCCCCAAAAAACAAGAATTTACAATAAAGTTGAGAGAATATGGTGAAGAGTTATGAGTGATCTTTACGTAACAAAAGAAGGCGATATGGTTGATGCCATTTGCTGGAGATACTATGCAAAGGGTCAACAAGCCCTTGCTGTTGAACGCGTTTATGCAGCAAACTTTGGTCTTGCAGACTATGGACCCATCTTAAAAGCAGGCATCACCATAGTTTTGCCACCCCTCCCCTATCCGAAAGCCACACCAGTGATCAGAATTTGGGGTAGCAAATCATGAAACCTTTTTGCACAGTGATGGCAAATGGAGAGGACATCACAAGAATGCTGATGGACTATGTTTTGTCGATTGAAATTACCGATGAAGCAGAAGACAAAAGTGACCGCATCACCATAGAGCTTGATGACCGCGCACGTGACAGTGATAACGGCTTTCTTGATATTCCTCTCATCGGAACAATCATTTCTGTCACACTTGGCTATGAAGGGGGCAAAAATCGCGATATGGGAGCCTATCTGATTGATGAAATCTCTGTAAGCAGCCCACCACAAAGCTTAAGCGTGACAGGGCGCGCCGCATCAATGAACACGTCTTACAGAACCCCCAAAAGCCAATCCTATCACCAGCAAACCCTTGGCAGTATTGTTCAAGAGATAGCAGAGCGCAATGGCTATACACCAAAAGTTGACCCTGCTCTTGCTAAAATTGTTGTGCGTCACATTGACCAAACAGCTGAAAGCGATATGGCTTTTGCCACACGCCTTGCAGAAGACTATGATGCGGTAGCAAAACCCGTTGATGGCAAGCTTGTTTTGGCTAGACGGGGGGAAGGCAAAGCTATCACTGGTGAAACACTCCCCGTTGTTATTATCCATGAAAAACTCTGTACCTCTTGGGATTTTAAATACAGCGCACGAGATGAAGCAGGTGCAGCCAATGGCTTAGAAACAGATGTGGGGGACGACCAAAAAGCCGCGGCTGATGCACGAGAACCAGAGGAAATTGAGGAAGGCGAAGATGTGATCCATATGGATGAAAGTGACGCCCCCAATTTGCCTAAAGAAGAGACGGAAGCCAAAACATCTGAAAATCAAGAGCAAGAAGAAGAGAAAAAAGGCGGTGTTATCGCAAGCTATCATGATATCCGCACTGGTGAAAAAAAGGAAGTCAAGGTTGGTAAAGAGCCTTTTCATGAACTCAAATACACCTACCACAATCAATCAGAAGCTGTTGCGGCCATTGCTGCTTATCGCAACAAATCATCTCGTGGCAAATCTTCTTTCTCATGTGATATTGGTGGTGATCCGTTTGTGCAAGCAGAAGCAAAGCTTGTTCAAGAGCCCCCTTTCCGCCCCTATATTCCAGCAGAATGGCGCATCAAGAGCGTTAAGCACAAACTTGATAAAACGGGTGGTTACACCACAAAAATAGAGTGCGAACTTTTTGATAAAGCGCAAGAAGATGCGGCTGAAAACGTTGCAAACACAACACCAGACAAGGATGATACCATTGATCCAAACGCCCCACCAAACGCATGTGACGAAGGCGAAGGCGTCATCCATATGGATGAAGAGGATACATGATAGGTTATAAACTAGATGTAGAGCCCCTCATTAAAAATGATTGCTTAAATACCTCCCTTCCCCATCTTTAAAGGTGGGGAGTGGAACTAAAGTTACACGTGTGGAACTGGTCGTTCAAGAGGCTGTACAGCCAAACGAAACCCCATGGTACGCAGTAAAGCATTCAAGCTGCGGAACTCTGGATTACCTTTCTCTGAAAGTGTACGGTAAAGTTGTGTTGGGTTCAAGTTGGCTGCTTTAGCTACAGCTTGAACACCACCATAAGCTTTGGCCATTTGGCGTAGAGTTACAAGCAGTTCACCCTGATCACCATCTGCTAGGATTGCATCAAGGGTCGCTGCTGCCAACTCAGGGTCATCACGGAATATTTCTGCCATTGCATCATCATGGTTACGGTCTTTCATTTTTGCACTCCTTTAATCTTCACGGTTTTGCCAATCACGCCAGCAAGCACATGCACGAGTGATATCAGTCTCTTGTGTTTTTTTGCTGCCACCGCATAATAGCAACAATACGGTCTTTCCAGATTGGACATAATAAACTCGGTAGCCAGGACCAACATTAATACGCAATTCATGAACACCCTCACGAAGCGGCTTGAAATCGCCAAAGTTTCCCTGCTCTAAACGATTAAGGCGGCGAATAATTGCAGTTTTAGCCTGCATATCACGGAGCTTTCGCAGCCAATCAGCTATCAAGTCTTTGCCATCAGAAGTAAGGTAGTGACGTATTTCAAACATGATGTATATTCGTTTATAAACGAATATTTGTCAAGAAAGAAATTAAAAGTTGAGAAAAAATCTTCTTTTATTCCAATGAAAAAGCGACATGAAGCTTAACCAAGCTATCTTTCCGAATGAGAAAGATGTCAATTTTTTAATCCAGCTCTGCTTTTTGCGGAGCTTGTTTTATGGAGAATCATATGCGAAAAATATCATCAGAAGGACTAGCACTTATTAAACAATGGGAAGGTTTGCGTTTGAACGCCTATAAAGATGCCATTGGGGTGTGGACAATAGGTTATGGACATACAAACAGTGCTGGAAAGCCTTTTATTTACGAAGGCATGACAATCACTGAAAAGCAAGCAGAAGAACTTCTTTGCCAAGATTTAAGACAATTTGAAAATGTCGTTGAACGCGCTGTTACAGTTTCATTAACAGATGAACAATTCGCGGCGTTAGTGTTGTTTTGCTATAATGTAGGAACAGGAGCCTTTTGTAACTCGACACTGTTAAAAAAGCTCAATCAAGGTGAATATGAAGCTGTCCCTGCCGAGCTACAGAAATGGACCAAAGCAGGCGGGAAGCGTCTTGAAGGTCTCGCACACCGGCGTGCGGCAGAAACAGGCTTATGGGCAAAAGGGGCTTATGTTTCCTCCAATTATCAAACAGTAGAAACGCAAGCACCAACAGGGCTTTTCAAAGCCGAAGCCCTTGCACCGATTATTGGTTCTTTTTCTGGGCTTGGAGGCTTATTAGCAGGAAATGGACCAATCCAATGGGCTTTGGCCACCATTATGATTTTAGCCGCATGTGCTGGTATTTTCTTTGTTGCTAAACGCTTTCAGGAGCATCGTCTATGATCTTATGGATGAAAAGAAATCTGATGATAACAGGCGCGGCTTTAGTCGCTTTTTTTATTGCATTAGCAAGAGCTTTTACTCTTGGGAAAAAAGCAGAGCAACAAAAGCAAACAGAAAAAGCTTTAAAAGCAGCCAAAACACGTCTGGAGGTGGAAAGTGAAGTTAATCAAAAAAGTGATGCTGATGTGCGTTCTGATCTTTCTCGTTGGTTGCGGGACAAATAAATATGCTTCTTCTTGTGTTGGCTGGTTGCCAATTTATTTAGATAAGCAAGATCTGAACGCCATCAGTTCAAACTTAGCAAGAGAGATCTTAAAGCACAATAATCTAGGTGAACGCGTGTGTGGGTGGAAACATGGCTAGAAAAAAACACAAGACGATACAGAGCTTACAGAAGGAGAAAAAGAAATCCTTCAAGAAATCATCATGACCTACAAAAGCGTAAAAGTGATGTCTCGTTATACGAAATGGATTGTACTCATTATACTCTTATTAGCGCTTGATTTTTCACGTATTATGGATGCGTTTGTAAGTATTTTTACACAAAAACCAAATATCCAACTCTAAACATACTCTGAGACGCGCGAAATTCTTTAGAAAATGATTTCTTAATTTTGCTCGTCTCATGGAGGCGATAGAGAATGTCTTCGCCCATTTAAAATAGTGGTTCTCAAAGAGTTAAACACACCAAACCTTTCCTTAAAATATGAAATTGACTGACAGCAATCAAACTTTCAAAGCTTGTAGAGAGAACAAATTTTGTTTATGAAAGCAGCTAAGCCACGTTACAAAGTGATGTTATATTCTGTTCTAATGATTGTGGAATTTTGATCTTTGGTGAGAAAATCATCAGTTCTTGAGCTTGTCTCTTATTTTGTAGAGAATACCGTATATTAAATTCTATTTTAGGATATTGATTGTACAAGAATTTAATTTCTTCTACGTTGTCATAAGTAATTAACCAAAGCGCATTCACATGTTTAGAAATGATACTTTCTAAATCGCAATGATCTTTAGCTTTATAAAATGAAGTATACAGCTCTTTTCCTTTTTTAAAATAAGGAGGGTCCATATAAAAAAAGGTGTTTTCATCAGTTCCATAACGCAGCAAAAATTCCTGTGCATTTAAACGAGTTAAATATATCCTATCTTTTTGTACACTTATATTTCTAATCCGGCTAATTAAGTCCCTTTTGTTGAATCTACAGTTTATTTTGTAACTCCCAACTTGTTGTTTTCCTCCAATAGGACCAGCATTTTTAATGATTCCAGATCTGTTTGTGCGATTCAAAAAAAATGCAGCAAACCCAACGCTAAGCACGTCTGCGTTTTCGGGAGAAATTTCTTTTTGTTTATACCACTCTTCTAAGTTAATGGTCGTTGTATTGATTTTTTCTATTAATTCTTCTGTCTTGTGCAAAACACAATACCAAAAACTCCAAATAAACGGATCAATATCATTAATGTAGATATCTTTAACATCGTTATTTAAAAGAAAATTTAGAGCCAATCCGCCCCCACCAGCAAAAGGCTCACGATAAGAACATCCATTTAATCCATTTTTCTCAAAAATTTCTTTGATTCTTCCATAGAGTGCAGCCTTGCCACCAGGATACCTTAATGGAGAATAATTATAAGCCATCTCTGTAAACCTTACAGTATTAAAACAAAGCCATGTTATCATATTTTGTTCATATTGGCCAGCAATGGCTAAAGCATTTGACGAGCATTCTGCAATTTTTTGTCATACACTTCATTGATTAATTGCATTAACACTGGCTTTAATACTTGTATATCACTGAGAACCTCTAGATAACTCAAGGGTGCTGAACGGAAGGCATGTTTAGCTGTATTGGCTTGCATTCTAACCTTCGCTAGAGTGTCTAAAATAGCTTTCTCATTTTCATTTATATACTGTGTATCGTCAAGTTCGGTTTTTAATAATCGACAATACTTTGAAAACTTATCCTTTAAAAAATTATCAAAAGATTTGTTTTCTCGGCCTAAAAATCCTGTCAGCCCTTCGAATAAACAACTAAACGCTATATACACAAGAGGTGTATCAGCGTCAGTACCTAATTTTTTTACTGAAGAATATATACTGATGGGTTTTATAATACCTAATTTCTGCAACTGATCTGCAATTTCTTCATCATAAATGCGGCGAAATAATTTTTGTTTTGGATAATTTCCATCTTTATTCGCATCGCTTGTAGGTAGATTATCTTTTCTTTTAGAATACTCTGTTTCTTTTTTATCCTTGCCTTTTCTAGCAAGCTTTTTAGAAGAACTAAATAAATTAGTTAGATTAGAAGAATCAAATGATTTAGTTAGACCAAATTTGCGAGATAAGATTTCAAAATATTTTTCTATATCTTTTCTATTATTGCAAGAACGAGAATTTATCTTTTTTTCAAGTATATCTTGTACAAATTGTTTCAAAAAATTATCAAGTGCAGAATTTTCTTCATATGAACATGAAAAGATGAGCTTGTCCTCCAACTGATTATAATAAATTCCAGTATACTCAAAAAAAGTTGTTTTAGAAATCAAACGTGTGACAGTCGTTATCTCATAATCTAATGAAGGATCCTCCAACAGATGATTCAATAATAGGTATGCAAATCTATTCGGATTGTCTGGCGAATAACGTGACTTTTGTATAGCATTCCATGGCTTCACACCTTTTCCATTATTTTGACCTAAATGCTTTATCTCCATCCAGTGATTTGCTTCTTTTATGTCAGAAGCAATAGCACATTCTACAGAAGTTATGTGAATTTTACGGTCAGCACTATATTTAGCGATCTTTTTACTTAGATGCTCTGGAGCTAGACTTGGATTATCAAGAAGTTTGAGCGCAGCAAGCCGCCGATTACCTTCTTTAACAACGTACTTCTCTCCATCTTGTATTACCATAAGCTTTTCAAATGGAGACAACCCGTTTTCAGCAATATCTTCGGCCAATTCCAAAATTTTTTCTGTAATACAAAGAAAATTTATAGCATCCTTTTCACTTGTGAATCTGGGAATTCTAGGATTTTCTAGATCAAGTTTAAGTGTTTTTAAAGAAAATTCTTTAGTGTTTATCATTACTCTTAACCAACAATACAAAATATCGAATCATAATATTAACATGGTAAACTGACAAATATTCTATATTAAAGTCTACTTTATATATGAATCACACTTTGGAATCTCTCTTTAATCTTCTCTAGCTAAAAGGCGAGTAATGTTTTAAACATCGTCCAACTTTTTCCTTTTATTTCAAAGTGAAGTAAACGTAAATGCTGCAAAAGAATCCAGTTCAGGCACTTACATCATTTGAGAAAAATTTCTGAGAAAAGACTCTCTATTTTTAATTTTGTCAAGCCTTTCCTGATATAAAAGACGCCCATTGTTCCAAGAGAACATGTCGCTGTTCTAAAAAATCCGTTCGCATGTAGGCTTTCGTCACTGAACTCCCAACTGTATGTGCAAGAACAGTTTCGGCAATCTCAAATGGTGTTGACGTTGTCTCTGCTATCCAATCCCGTAAGCTTGACCGAAAACCATGGGGACGATAGGTTAAGCCACAAACTGTCATATACTTTGCCATGGTGGCATCAGAAATGGAGTTGCCTCTAAGACCAGAAAAGAGAAAACCATTTTTTTCAAAGGGGAGAGATTTTTCAATAACTCTCAAAGCTTCATCACTTAGTGGCACGCGAAAGTCTGAAACTTTCCCTACAATACCTTTCATGTTTTCTTTGGGTATCGTCCATATATCTTTATCAATTTGTTCAAGGCGCAAATAGCGCAATGGATACGACCGTACTCCAGTCAAAATCAAGAGCTTCAGTGCTAAATTTGAAAGGATCTTATCATCCAAGCTTTGATAAAATGCCGGAACCTCTTGCCATGGCATAGCAGGAATATTTGTTGATGTAGCACGTGGTTTTCCTAAAAGAGCGCGTGCCTTCATACAAGCCTGTAAATCAACATCTAAACCAAGAGCCGCAGCATATTTCAAGCAAATATTGATACGGTTAAGTGCTTTTCGCGCTGTGTCTGCTTTTTCATGCCAAAGGGGCGCGAGAACATTGCGAATGATATTGGCTGTTAATTTTTCTATAGGTAAATTACCTATGTGTGGAATCACGTGCAACTCTAGTGGAGAAAACCAGCGACCGTTTTTACCTTCATTTTTCAACTCTGCTTTTTTGCTTTCAAAAGCCGCTTTTGCAATTTCTTGAAAAATATTGCTTTGCTGTTTTAAAATAGTCTGTTCTCGAAAGACAATAGGATCATTGCCTTCTTTAAGAATATCACTATAATATCTTGTAAGCTCACGCGCTTCTTTTAAAGAGAGTTTCGTAACAGGACCAAGTCCCATTTCACGGCGCTTATTGTGGTGCGTATAGCGAAAAAACCAAGAGCGTGTATTGTCTTTTCGAACATTCAACCATAGCCCTGCCCCGTCACAATATTTACCCTGCGGAGACGTCTTTACGAATGATGCTGATAACCGATGAATCGCCCTCACTTAACGTCCCCTCTCGTCCACCTTTTCAAGCATTGCTCGTCCACCTTTTTGGGTTCACCTTTTAGACCACCTTTAATTTCTGATTTGAGATTTTTTCTTTAATACTTCCTTTTTTTATTGAATCATAAAAAGCTATAGACATCAATACGCCCTTACACATCTTTATATACTTTGAATCTTGTTGCTAAGCCCCTGCTTGCCGGCATGCTTCTCNTTTTTTTATTGAATCATAAAAAGCTATAGACATCAATACGCCCTTACACATCTTTATATACTTTGAATCTTGTTGCTAAGCCTGATTCGCTCTCTGGGGGGCACCATGCTCTTTTTTATCCAAAATAATTTATTGATTTTCCATATATTTTTTATAGTGAGGGACGCGTAAATAAAAGTTAGGGAATAGGATTTTTAACATGCCTCTTAATTATTGCGAATCAAGAGTTCTTTTCGGGGTGGTTTTTTAGCAAAACCAGATGTCCAAAGGGTCTCTAATTCTAAAAAGTCAAAATCCTTAAAAATCTCTCGAACCGCATCACAATCATTCAGACTCAAGACAAATTTGCCTTGTATGCTTTTGAGAACTTTTGCCATACTCACAAAATCATCTTCAACAAAATTCCCAGAGCTGTAACACTTCTTCTTTACAAGATAAGGCGGGTCTAGGTAAAATAAACTGTCGGGTGCATCAAATAGCTCGATAACCCGTTCCCACGACAAATTTAAGATTGTCGTATCAAGAAGCTTCTGTCTAACACGTCGCATCCTTGATAGCAGCTTATCGGGATTAAATGCTATAGGCTTTTTCCTTCCAAAGCCAAAAGAGACATACTCTTTTTTCCCATACATCACACAACGTTGGAGAAACAAAAAGCGAGCGGCTCTTTCAACTTTGGAAAGGCTTTCTGGATCAATCGCCGCAAGTTCAAAAAACAACTGTCTTGAACAAACAAACCATTCTAGTCGTTTGGCTAAATCATCAAAGTCATTGTGAACGCATTGAAACAGATTCGTGATCTCTCCATTCAAATCATTAATAACGGAATATTTTGCTGGTTTTTTATTTAGGAAAATAACACCAGAGCCTAAAAACGGTTCAACATAGGTTTCATGGGCAATAGTATTTAAAATCGGTATAATTTTCTTACGCAGATAGTGTTTACCACCCATCCACGCAAACAATGTTTGTGTAAATTCTTGTTTCATCATATTTTTAAAGGAGAGATTTGATATCTAACTTTTTGTTAACCATCTTTTAAGATGTGAGAAGCTATTCTCTATGGCGTCCACAAAACGGGCAAAATCAATAACAAACATAAAGAGAATGAAGGCAATCAATTTCATGATGCGTGACATCATCTTTAAGCCTTGATAGGTCTCTATCATCTCG
>NZ_JBHIPR010000003.1:820-1075 GCF_042196145.1 Bartonella sp. AP258QHHD | reverse complement strand
GTGAAAATTGTTGGCTCTGATCTTGCAGGGGAAAATGTTAATCTTACCGCAGCGCATGATGTGAATGTGCTTGTTGGTCATAATAGCCATAAGTCAAACTCTGTAGAAGAACGGGAAGGCTTTGGGTTTCAGTTTGAAAAGAGCAACAGCGGTGCTTCTGTGGGTGTTGGAATTGCAAGCGCCAAAGATACGGGCGATCAATGGGAAACCACTTCCACACAATCACACATCACGGCACGCCAAGATGTGCAGATT
>NZ_JBHIPR010000003.1:390-593 GCF_042196145.1 Bartonella sp. AP258QHHD | reverse complement strand
CCGTGGGCTTTAAGACAGAGAAGGCAGAAGCCTCTGTTCAGACCTCTACAGCGGTAACAGATAGCATAGAAGCAGGACGCGCTGTTAATATGCAAGCCCACAAAGGCAGCATCCATGGTGTTGGAGCCGATATTATTGCCGGTACAAACCCGATGCAAAGCAATGATGAACAGAGCGGGAATATCACCATGGAAGCAGGTAAA
>NZ_JBHIPR010000003.1:0-327 GCF_042196145.1 Bartonella sp. AP258QHHD | reverse complement strand
ATGTTTCTGCTAGCGTAACCGTGGGCTTTAAGACAGAGAAGGCAGAAGCCTCTGTTCAGACCTCTACTGCGGTAACAGGTACAATAGAAGCAGGACGCGCTGTTAATATGCAAGCCCACAAAGGCAGCATCCATGGTGTTGGAGCCGATATTATTGCTGGTACAAACCCGATGCAAAGCAATGATGAACAGAGCGGGAATATCACCATGGGAGCAGGTAAAGATATCATCTTTGAAAGTGCGCAAAATACGCAAAGCACAGAAAACCACACGCAAAGCGCTTCGATGAATGTTGGGTATAGTTATGGTACCGGTGGTACAGGGTGGA
>NZ_JBHIPR010000002.1:0-139637 GCF_042196145.1 Bartonella sp. AP258QHHD | reverse complement strand
AAAAAACTCAATAGAATCAAGATTCACCTATTCCCTTATATTAGACATAACTATTTTATTTTACTTGCTTTTTATTTGCCTGTCACGCCCACCATTCAACTTTATAGTATAAATAAATTATCGAATTATCGTATTCTTCCAAGGTACGGGATGCGTAAATAAAGATTCGGAAATAAGATTTTGCAATATGCCTCTACAAAGGGCATACTTTACGGAGTGTTTCTAATATTTTTTACGTTCTGATAGCGCCTCTTAGGGGAAGCCATCTAAAAGTATCACAAACGTAATAACAGCCTCATTTTGCAACAGATTAGAAGTTTGATTTTAAAATTCTTTCCACAAGCATAGGCTTCCGTTCTAAAAAATATTGTTTGTTTCCTGATCTATCCCCTGTTTTTCTTAATTCTTTCATGTCTATTGGTATACAACTTGTTGTCCAAACAGTTAGATATAACCACAGTCACTTCGATAGATATAAAACACTTAACCTTAGAGCTGTATTTTGAGTTTACCAATTACAGATTATAATAAAATATTAAAAAGAGTAAAAAACACGATAAAAGCAATTTTTTTCATTCTAAAAATACATTTGATTTATAATCATGTTTTATTGTTTGCCATGTTGAATGAGAAATCCGAATATCGTAATGTTTTCTCATTTCAAACCTATTTATATTGAATTAAACAAAACCGTCTCTCTTACACGTCATAAGAGGAATTAATATTAAGTAAAAATTGTATAAAAAAGCACAAAAATGCCGATAAATGCCTCAAGTGCTGAGATCTATTGCAACATCGGAGGCTGACAAATAGGCAAAGTGTATGATAATGTCAGCTTATTTCTTCATAAGTGTAAAGATGATGGAGCTCAATGGATTTATCATTGTACCATTCACGAGCGCCAGCGTGAAGTGAGCTCTAAGAGATATCTCTTAAAACAAAGCCTGTAAAATGGCATTCTCCTCACACTGTATTCCTATTGAAATAATGATCACCTTGAACCGTGTGAGTTTAGATCTTCAAAGCTCATCTGCATAACATTTTAATGTGATTGTTATCCAATATTAAAATACTTCTAACATGATGTACAAACTATAAAGAAATAAGAAAAAACATTTGAAAATGTAAATATGAAATCTAAAAATTTAACTCTAAGATACAATCTATCTTCATTCATATAAATACACAGTATACATTCTTAAACCTATAAGACTAAGAAAACCTAAACATTGATGAAACCTATAACCCTACCTGAGAAACAGTGACAATCATGTTAAATCAAATTGTCCGCAAGTGTCTCTCATTGAAAAAAACAATATCTTATCTGGACGGCACATATAACATCTTTTTATACGAAAAAACTATAAAGAAGTAATTCGTTATGAATCACAGCTTCCAAGACAAGAAGATATTTTCCACCTCTTGTGCCATCTGTAAATTCTCATCATAAACAGATATCGTTTTTATTCTTCAATGTTTCATAAACTGTTCTAAATCGAATCCATCATGCCTTGTATCTAATCAAAATCGATCTTACCAAAGATCATGCTAAAAAACGTAATAATATTATTTATAAAAAATAAAAAAATCACAATAGATGTTTTTTGGCAATTTCACCAGCACTAGCAGCAATGCTTAAATCTAATCTAAGAAATAAAATATTCATTTTCAGAAAGATGAAAAGAAGCTCATAAAAAAGAGTTTTTGTAATCTGTTTCCTAAAGCATGTGATATAGTAGCAACACGCGGCAAGAATATGCAATGCTAAAGTTTCAGCAATCAAAAGCAATTTTTACTGAAAAAAGAGAAAACAGCATCATTTTATACTAAAACAGTCAACAGAAAACGTGTAGCAGCAAAATAAACCAAAAAACATCAAAAAGGTTCGGGATTATACAGAAAAATAAGCTAATAGAATAAAAGGAAAACTCTCTAACTTTTTATAGCCTATAAATATCATTTAAACATGGTGATCCCGACAGGATTCGAACCTGTGACCCACGGCTTAGAAGGCCGTTGCTCTATCCAGCTGAGCTACGGGACCCAACTGATTATTTTCTCAATTCAAAATAGCATCTTCAATTCAATGTGTCCAAGAATGCTGCCGATCACTGCGAAAATTATCAGAATAAGAAATAGCACGTCGAATCGATGTATGTTTCTTTTCTACACGGTAAGAGATAGCATTCTTACGTGCAAAAGCAATCGCTTCTTCCTTCCTATTAAATCGAATCTTTACCTGATTATTCATATCAGACGTTGCCGTGTAGCCCATAAGAGGTTCAAGCATTTTTGCTTTCATTGGCTCATACTCTAGAATCCAAAAAACTGTATTCCCCTTACCTGACTGCATAGCTGTCTTAGCAGGACTATAAATACGTGCGATCATGCCTTTTTCCTTCAGATTACACAACGCTTGGATGATAGTTTCTCACCACACGTACCCAATTGGGTCATTCTCACACACTCAATCAAATATGGTCGGAGCGATAGGATTCGAACCTACGACCCCCTGATCCCAAATCAGGTGCGCTACCAGGCTGCGCTACGCTCCGCCATTTACATTTACTTGATGCACATTTCCTAAAATTTTCACAACAGAAGTGCAAGAGAAAAACACACTTTTTTTTAATTTTGTTGCATTTCTTTACAAAAAAGCACATTTTTTAATTTTTCCCCCTACTCAATAACAAATTTATTGACAAATAGTAGAAAATAACTTCCGTAAGAAAATCCAATCTATATTAAAAAATAACGAATTTCTCTATAAGGACTTCATAATTTTTGTCCTTTTTTAAGCAAGCTCTCACTGTATCAAAATGCATTCCACAGATACAATTTTAGAAAAAAACGACTTAAATATCATAGAAAAACTTTTCCAAAGAGAACATAAGCCAAAAAATTCAGCTGTATTAAGCTTTTTTCCCCTCTTTTTCTATCTTCCCAAAGACTCTTTTATTAAAAATTCTAGAATCTTCTACAATCCAAACCCATAAACAACAAACATTTTTTCAAAGCACAAAGGTTTTATTATAAATAAAATAAAGCGCTCTTTTTAGAAAAATTTTCAAATGCGAAGATGGTAAGAATTCAACATCATACAATAAAATCTCAAAGCTATTTAAAATAAAAACACGATAAGAGTAAAAAACACTATTTTTTACTCTTATATAGATATCCAAAAAGAAGAAAATTTAAATGACTTGTCTTCCACATATTGAAACGATAATAGAAGGACAGAATAATTAAGCCATGATAAGGAGTATTTACGGATTTCTTCTATTTAAAACTTCAGCAATAACAGCACGTGTTATTTTTCTTTTTCTTTGTAATGCCAACTGATCAACAGAATCAACAACACGCTTCAATGAAAATAAAGAACGTTCACAACGGCTTACAAGATAATAAACCGTATCTGGATGTACAATAAGTTGCCTATCGGAAAAAAGCTTAAATGCAACAGCTGTTAACAATGCATCATCAGGCTGATTAATTTCAACGAACACCACCGAATTAAGACGACTTTTTAGATCATTTAACATTAAATTCCAAGCGGAAGGAAGTGTTTGTGCCGTCATCAATAAAGTAGCCTGTCGTGCATCAAGATTTGCTTGCTTAATACTGTTAATTAAATGAAAAAGTTCTGTCTCATTGATTTCACCTGTATCAATATCCTCTATTAAAAATGATCTGCCTAAAGAAGCCATAGTAACAGCCTGATCAAGTTCATTGTGCTGAATCCTGAAAGCATCTGCTTTTTGGAGCCATATATTAGAAAAATGCGTTTTTCCAGATCCTTCTTTACCAACCAAAACTGCAATAGGTAAGCTCCAATTGGGCCAGTGATCAATAAGCTGAAAAGCCATACGATTGCTTTCCGTTACCACTAAATCCTCAAATTGAAAAATCGGATCATAAGGAAAATTTAAAGATAATTGCGTTTCACGCCCATTCATTTTAGCGGCTCCGAATTTCCGCTTCGCGAATACATCTGAGAACTCAGATAAGTATGAAGAGCAAAACGAACTAAAACGCCAACAGCCGCTGCCGCAGGAACAGCAACAAGCATACCAGTAAAACCAAAGAGTGAAGAAAAAGCAAAAAGTGAAAACATCAACCATACGGGATGTAATCCCACTGATGAACCTACAAGCTTGGGTTGAAGAATATAACCTTCAATAAATTGACCAATTAAAAAAAGTGCCATCACAACAATGATTCCCCCCCAATTATTGGGATAAAACTGGACCCATGCAATACCAACAGAAAGGACCAAACCACTCATTGTGCCGATATAAGGAACAAAGCTAATAAGACCAATAAACATACCAATCAAAAGACTAAAATTGAGTCCTGCAATCGTTAAACCAATAGCATAATAGCCTCCCAATATGAGACAAACTGTTCCTTGTCCACGAACAAAGCCTGCAATAGCTCTATCCATTTCATGAAAAATACTACGAACGGTTTCCAGATGATCCCGCGGTATTAACGAATCGATTGCTGTTACCATACGTGGCCAATCTAATAACATATAAAATGCCACCACAGGTGCCACAACAAATAGGCTAACGATATTAACGATTGATTTTCCTGACTTTAAAAGTGAATTCAAAAGAGACGTAATAAAATCCGAACCTTCTCCCAAAAATCCTTTAATATTATTCCGTAATTCATTTGGATCACTTCCAAAATAGCGCCTTAACCAATCAAAATCATGCTCAACAAAAAAGGTTTGAATACGATTAATGTAAACAGGTAAACCATCACTCATAAATTGCTGTATTTGCCAACTAATAACAGGAATCAAAATAATTAAAGCAGCAACAAAGGTAATAACAATAAATAGGGTGATAAGGACAGTCCCAAACACACGACGAATACCAAATTTTTCAAGTAATTGAACAATGGGATTGAGAAAATAAGCCAACACAATCCCTGCCACAAAAGGAAGCAAAATTGATCCAAAAACAAACATAAAAAGAATGAAAAAAATCAGCGTACCAAGCCAAAAAAAGATTTGTCTTTTCATATTATTCGGCAAAGGTAATTGAGTATACGCTGGCACATAAGTCTTATAACGATCACGAGATGTATTCTCACTCACTTTCTTTCTCATAAGCTGCCAAGAGGACTGTCCGTGATTATCTGATATCTTGCTCATAAAATATCCTAAAAAATTCTTCACAAAAAATTATAAACAACTTCAAAATAAGGTACAAGAAAAGTTGCTTATTTTCTTATCAATATCTCTTGCAGAGAGAACTCTATCATGGCATTGCATAATATCAAAACCTGATTTTCCATTAAAGGAAGGCTCCAATGAGCAATCAAGATCTTACAAATAATAAATCCAAGGCTGGGGATAAATCCAAAGCTGGTCTTACCTACGCAAAAGCCGGTGTAAACATCGATATGGGTAATGCCATGGTAGAAAAAATTAAACCCTTTATACGCGCAACAAAACGAGCCGGAACAGATGCAGAAATTGGCGGTTTTGGTGGACTTTTTGATTTAAAAGCAGCAGGCTTTACGGATCCTATCCTAGTAGCAGCCAATGATGGTGTGGGAACAAAATTAAAAATTGCCATTGAAGTAGGTCACCATAACACTGTAGGTATTGATCTTGTAGCTATGTGTGTCAATGATTTACTCGTACAAGGGGCTGAACCTCTCTTTTTTCTGGATTATTTTGCAACTGGAAAGCTTGACCCTGAACAAGGAGCTGCGATTGTTTCCGGTATTGCAGAAGGATGTAAACAAGCCGGTGCTGCCCTTATTGGAGGAGAAACTGCAGAAATGCCAGGAATGTATGCAGAGGGAGATTATGATCTAGCTGGTTTTGCTGTTGGAGCATGCGAACGTAGCAAGCTACTCCCTTCAAAAGATTTGACAGAAGGTGATATTATATTAGGTCTAAGCGCCTCTGGAATTCATTCCAATGGCTTTTCGCTTGTTCGACGAATCATCCAGCAAAATTATCTCAAATGGAATGACCCTGCCCCTTTTTCCCCCGAAAGCAGCCTTGGTATAGCACTTCTTACACCAACACGCATTTATGTAAAATCGCTTCTTCCCATCATGCGAAAATATGAAGGGATTAAAGCTCTTGCTCATATTACGGGTGGAGGTTTTCCTGAAAATATTCCACGTGTCCTTCCATCCTCTCTCTGCGCTGAAATTAATCTTTCTAGCATCAATGTTCCAGCAGTATTTTCATGGATTGCCAAACAAGGTAAAATAGAAGAAACAGAAATGTTAAGAACATTTAATTGTGGTATTGGCATGATCATTATCGTAGCACAGCATGCAGCTGAAACAATTACACAAGCTCTTGAAAGAAAAGGAGAGACTGTAACTCCCCTTGGCATTTTAACAAAATGCCAAGATCAAAATAAAGGAATACTTTATAAAGGGGTACTGCATTTATGAAAAAACAAATCGTCGTTTTCATTTCTGGTAATGGATCCAATATGGTCGCCCTTGCTCAAGCTAGCCAACAAACGGCATATCCTGCTGAAATCGTCGCGGTTATTTGCGATAATCCGCGTGCCAACGGTATTGAAAAAGCGCAAAACCATAACTTACCTATTCATATTGTTGATCGTAAAATTTACAAAACAAAAGAAGAGCATGAAGAAAATATTTTTACAATTTTAAATCAATATAAACCGGATTTTCTCTGCTTTGCAGGGTATATGCGCCTTATCTCACCACGTTTTGTAAAACTTTATGAAGGACGAATTCTAAATATTCATCCTTCTCTTTTGCCTTCATTTAAAGGCTTAAACACACATGAAAAAGCTTTACAAGCAGGTGTAAAAATCACGGGTTGCACTGTTCACCTTGTTACAGAAGACATGGATGCAGGAAAAATCCTTGCCCAAGCAGCCGTTCCAGTCTATCCCCATGATACTGCTGAGTGCTTAGCACAAAGAGTTCTTAAAGCAGAGCATAAACTCTATCCCGAAGCCTTAAAAGCATTTATTGAAGGGAAGAGCAAAATGGTCGATACGCAACAACAGCTTTTATCTTTTTGAGTGTATCAACAATCTATTAATCAGCATATTTCAATGCTTTACACATAGTTTTTGCTCAGTATCTACAATTGAAAATCTCTATGAAATATTGACATAATAGAGTCCATCTCTTCATAAATTTTTGCACAAAATATGTAATTTTTTGAATTTTAGTTCATTTTTAAAATTTTTCTTCTTTATTCAATTCTATGACATTATCATAAGCTCTATTTATCAAAATACTCTCGTATTTCGCCTAAAAAATCTTAAAATACGCAATTTTCTATTGCATAAATTTTTGTTTATGACGAAAGTGTTTCTTTAACTGTTACAGCTAACTGTTTGAGTGTAAAAGGCTTAGATAAAAAACCAAAAACAGCATCTTGTGGAAGATTTTTAGCAAAGGCATCTTTTGCATATCCAGAAACGAAAAGAAATTTGATATCAGGATAGTTTTTACGGACTTCCTTCAATAAAGTGGGCCCATCCATTTCTGGCATCACCACATCGGAAACAATAATATCAACTTCTCCTTTTTGTTCCTCAAGAATAGAGAGTGCTTCCACCCCACTTGCTGCCTCTAAAACCGTATATCCTCTCATTTGAAGAGCTCTTACCCCCCCCATTCTGACCGCATCTTCATCTTCAACCAATAAAACAGTCGCAGATCCTGTTAAGTCTATATTTTTATCTTTCTCTTCATCTTTTTCAATCTTTTGAGAAATTTCTCCTTTTATATTGGGGATATAACGGGGAAGAAAAATATGAAATGTTGCTCCTTCACCTTCTTTACTTTCACAATAAATGTACCCACCGCTCTGCTTGATAATTCCATAAACCATTGATAAACCAAGTCCTGTTCCTTTTCCAACTTCTTTTGTTGTAAAAAATGGCTCAAACATTTTTTCTTGTATAGCAGCAGATATACCAGCCCCTGTATCTGAAATAGTCAATTGCACATACTCGCCAATTGCTAATCCAAGATGATTAAATTCAGCACTTTGTTGCTTTGTAATATTATTTGTCGCAATCGTAACAATACCTCCATCTAACATGGCATCACGCGCATTAATAACCAAATTCATAATAACACGCTGAAAAGATGCTTGATCAACTTCAACGCTCCACAAATCTCTTCCATGGATAATTTTTAACTGAATATTATTCCCCAAAAGTGGTAAAATAAGATTGCGGATATCTGATAAAAATTCAGTAAAATCGACTTCTTCAGGTCGAAGTGTTTGCTTTCTAGAAAAAGCTAATAATTGTTGGACAAGAGCAGCTGCACGATTAGCATTGTTTTTAATATTGATCAGATCAGCATGAGCAGGATCAGAACTACGATGCGTATTTAAAAGAAGATCACACGACATTAAAATTGCTGTTAAAACATTATTAAAATCATGAGCAATGCCGCCAGCCAATTGTCCTACAGCTTGCATCTTCTGACTTTGCATCATTTTATCTTCAAGTGTTTTTTGTTCGGTTGTTTCAATGACAGAGATAATAAGCAAATCTTGCAATGCATCACCATGATAGGGCGGTACAGACATAATATGGAGCCGTAAATGGCATTCTTCATTTTTTTCTAAAACAGTTTCTAGAGAAACAAAATAATTTTTATTTGTCGCAATTCTCTGAAAAGAACGCTCTAACTGCACACAATCACGACGAGAAATAACATCATAAAAATTGACAGCTTTGTCCATACATCCCGTGAGTGATGAAAAAGCTTTATTCATATGAACCAATTGCCCTGCATGATCCACCACGGCTATTGCAAAAGGACTCGCATCAAAATATTCTTCTAATATACTGGGTAATTTTAATTGATCATCCTCTTCTTTTTGTATTTGTTGTGGAATGATCACAACACGATAAATGGCTTCCTCTTCTAAGAGAGAAGAAACAGATATAAGACAATGGAATATTTTCTCACAAGTCGTGTGTGAATTTAAACATAACGAAAACCTATAGGGTAAAGAGTAACCTGAACTTTGATATCTGTTGGTTTGTAAACAGATATCACTCCATGAGCTCTTAGCGCCAACGCTATCAAATAACGAATCAAAATTATATTGACCAATTGAGAAATTCGCTAAATCAATTGAAAACCATTCTGCAAAAGTCGCATTGGCATAAAGAATAGTTCCTTGTCTATTAACGGATACAAAACCAATAGAAGCTTGATCCAAGTGATTGATAGCCTCTTGAAGGTTCGAGAAAAAAACTTCTCGCGTTTGTTGTAAGTGCGAAATATCAGCAATACGCCAAAATAAAAGCTTTTTTTTCTGTTTTTTGATAGGTTGAATGGAAATATTATACCAAACAGATTTTTTTGGTGTAGAATCAGTAAAAATTGGCTGTTCTACTCTTAATTCCTCTTGCGCTGCAAGATTATTACAGGCTGCAACCTTTAAGCGGTACGAGAGTGCACCAGCTCCTGGAAGATCCGCAATAACCCTATAACAAGACACTTCAGGCTTATAGGTCAGAATTTTTCGATAGTTTTGATTAGAATAATAAACAAAACCAGAAAGATCAGAGATTACAATTGCATCATCGCTCCTATTAAAGATGCTAAAATCAAAATCTTCATGCGACCACACATGATATCTTAAAATTCCCATTCCACACAAAACGAGTGTTGCAACACCGATCATTGCTAGAATCAAAAAAGATATTGATATCGCCTGTTGCAAATAGTTTTGTGGATAAAAAAACCTAAAATACCCACAATGAAAAGAAAACCTAATACAAAAACAACACCAAAAATCACAACTCTCCGATGAAACGAAAACGCTGATCTTTCATTATTCTCAAAATCTTTATCCATCTCTCTTTGCCTTAGCTTATAGCTATTTCTTATGTCACAAAACTTCCTTTATATTCGTTGTTATGTTGTTATAAAGTATATACTATGATATTATCTAAGATAAGCTCGCTTAATATTCAAAAGTTTATTTCTTACATTATAAGTGAACCTTTTGAGGGTATGTTTATAAATTTATCTCAATAAAAAATAATATTTCCATCCAAAATGGGAGAAAATCTATGTATATCTGGTTATCAGAGCAGATAGGTGTATCTGCTGCAAACATAACGATAAGCTTTTTGCTTTTTATAATAACAATCGCAGCTATTACCGTAATTATCGTGTTTTTACGTCGCTTAAGTACAGGAAGATACAGCATTAATAGAAAAAAAAGTCTATCACGATTAGCATTATGTGAAGTAATTTCTATAGATCGAGCACGCCGCCTTGTTTTAGTCCGTTGCGATAATAAAGAACATTTGCTCCTTATTGGCGGATTAACAGATGTGGTTGTAGAATCCGATATTACTGGTACATCAAAAATACAAAAAAGAGAAACACACACACATCTAAATTCCGCCCCTCCAGAAAGAAACGATGTATCGGATAAAAGTCCCTCTCCTTTTACGAATCAAGCGGTAAAAGATTCAGCCATCACCGCCGAAATTGAGGGGCGGCAAGAACCATCTTTATTCATTCCTACCCCTCAAAAATAAAAATATACAATTTCATCACCACGAATTTCGTTTGTTTATCATCTCAATAACCTTAATCATCGCGATAAACTCTTTCACGTCGTTCGTGACGTTCTTGCGCTTCCAATGACAAAACGGCTATCGGCCGAGCCTCAAGACGCTTGATACTAATGGGTTCGCCGGTTTCTTCACAAAAACCGTATGTCCCATTATCAATGCGCTCTAAAGCAGCATCTATTTTTGAAATAAGTTTCCTCTGACGATCACGAGCACGTAATTCGATTGTACGATCAGTTTCACAAGAAGCCCGATCAGTCAAATCGGGCTGACCAACATTCTCTTCCTGCAAATTTTCCAAAGTCTCACGAGCTTCTTTTAATATATCATTCTTCCAAGAAACCAATTTAGCACGAAAATACGCCTTTTGCCGCTCATTCATAAAAGGCTCATCTTCACTAGGGCGATATTGACCATCAATCTCTTCGCTCATGCAATAAAAAACCTCCACATATGCTATGTGCGGTCTATATATTGTGCAATACCCATCAACACAAGAGTAAAATGTTTTTTCATAACAATCGACGAATATATCTAAATGCACTGTTTAGGTTTGATCGCTTTTTTATGTAGATTGAATTCTTGATCAAATCTCATCCAGAATCATTTTTTTCGCTTATTGAAAAACTTTAAAAAGAAGGAAATCTAATATCAGATATCAGAGCCATCCCTCCCCTACTCTCTACATTGTTTAAAATCTAAATGAAGCAACAATAAATCATTTCATCAATGCAAAAAAATAAAATCTTTATAAAGGCAAAGTGTGATATTCACGTTTCAAATACATCAAAGCATCTTTTTCTTTATTACAGTTGATTGCAACAACCTCACCAATCAAAACACAATGGGTTGCGTGTTCGTGCCAACAAATCAAACGACAATCAAACGACGCTAGAGCGTCTGAAAGACTAGGCGCCCCCGTTTGCAAAGCTCCCCATTGAGCAACATCAAAACGCTCATTTTGTGTAGAATTGCAACGCCTCGAAAAAACATCCGCTAATGAGCGATGTTTTCCTGCCAAGCTATTAACACAAAAATTTCCATTCTCCATAAACACCTGATTCTTTAAATTATGGCGCATGAGACAAACAAGAAGGGTTGGAGGATCATCAGATAAAGAACAACACGCCGAAACAGTCACCCCACGTCTTCCCTTAATACCATTTGTTGTCACAATATGCACAGCTCCTGCAAAAAGACTCATGGCATCTCGATATTCTTGAGAAGAAACCGCAATAGTATGTTTATGTTGAAGTTCAGGCATCAAATATGTTTTATGATTCGACATATCTTTCACTTATAAAGCTTTAAAATTTCAAGCAATCTTTCCATAAAAAGACCTATAATACATATTTTTTCTTTTCCGTCATAACACAAAAAATATTTGTGTATACACAGCGATATGATAAAAACTGCCAATCTAAGGAGATTTTAATGCCTCATTTTCATCTCATTTCGCCTTCTCTCTTGGCTTCTGATTTTTCTAAACTTGGACAAGAAATGTTAGATGTTGTTGATGCTGGTGCAGATTGGCTTCATCTTGATATTATGGATGGGCACTTTGTTCCTAACATCACCTTTGGTCCTGAAATCGTCAAAGCTCTGCGCCCATTAACAAAAGCAATATTTGATGTCCACCTGATGATCGCACCAGTAGACCCTTATTTAGAAGCTTTTGCAAAAGCAGGTTCAGATATTATAACTATTCATGCTGAAGCAGGTCCACATCTTCATCGTTCATTACAAACAATCAAAAAAATGGGGAAAAAAGCAGGAATCGCACTCAATCCAAGCACCCCTGAACATGTACTTGAATATTTGCTTGATCAATTAGATCTCATTCTCATCATGACGGTCAATCCCGGTTTTGGTGGACAAAGTTTTATTCCAGAAATAAAAAATAAAATTAAGCGCGTTAAAAGCATGATTGCAAACCGCCCTATTGATCTTGAAGTTGATGGTGGTATCACCGTTGATACAATTGGGATAGCTGCAAAAGCTGGTGCAAATGTATTTGTCGCAGGCTCTGCAATTTATAAAGATGGAAATAAAGAGCTTTACAAAACACGTATTAGTGCATTGCGCCAAGCCGCAATCCTCTCACAACAAGGAAAAAAATGATGATCGCACGTTATTCCCGCCCTGCAATGGTAACAATTTGGTCTCCCGAAACAAAATATCGTATTTGGTTTGAAATTGAAGCCCATGCCTGTGATGCCCTTGCTCACTTAGGGATTATTCCGAAAGAAGCCGCCAAAGTCATTTGGGAAAAAGGGGCAGCAGCTAAATTTGATGTCAATCGCATTGATGAAATTGAAGCAATTACCAAACATGATGTTATCGCATTTCTAACCCACCTAGCTGAATTCATTGGACCAGAGGCACGTTTTATCCACCAAGGCATGACATCATCTGATGTTCTCGATACAACGCTGAACATTCAATTGATGCGTGCGAGTGATATTTTGCTAGAGGATATAGATCAACTTCTTGAAGCATTAAAAAGACGTGCTTTTGAGCATAAAGAGACAATCACCATTGGGCGGAGTCATGGCATTCATGCTGAACCGACAACATTTGGAATCAAGTTTGCTCTTGCATACGCTGAATTTTCCCGTTGTCGCAAACGTCTTCTTGCTGCACGAGAAGAAATTTCTACTTGCGCGATTTCAGGAGCTGTAGGAACTTTTGCTAATATCGATCCACGCGTTGAAGAACATGTAGCAAAAGCCTTGAAGATGCGTACTGAACCGGTTTCCACCCAAGTAATACCAAGAGATCGTCATGCTATGTTTTTTGCAACACTTGGTGTTATTGCTTCCTCTATTGAAAGGCTAGCAATAGAAATACGCCACTTACAACGAACAGAAGTTCTTGAAGCAGAGGAACATTTCTCACCTGGGCAAAAAGGTTCATCGGCAATGCCTCATAAACGTAATCCAGTTTTAACAGAAAATTTAACTGGATTAGCCCGTATGGTACGTGCATTTGCACTCCCAGCCATGGAAAATGTAGCTCTTTGGCATGAACGTGATATTTCCCATTCATCTGTTGAGCGTTATATTGCTCCAGATGCGACGATTACACTTGATTTTGCTCTTTCTCGCCTCACATCTGTCATTGAAAATCTCATTGTCTATCCAGAAAATATGCAAAAAAATCTCAATAAATTCCGCGGTCTTGTTCACTCACAACGGGTTCTTTTAGCACTCACACAAGCAGGGATTAGTCGTGAAGATTCTTATCGGATTGTACAACGAAATGCGATGAAAGTTTGGGAACAAGGAAAAGATTTTTTAGAAGAACTCCTCAACGACAAAGATGTTACCAAAGCTTTAAGTGAAGAAGAACTTCGCGAAAAATTTGATCTTTCTTACCACACCAAACATATCAATACGATTTTTAAACGTGTTTTTGAAGAACAATAAAGCGACATAGAAAACCAAAATCCATTCAACCTATGATCAAAAATCTGTTGTAACAAAGAAAACAATTCATGAAAGCAAATCAACTCGATATTCTTATTGTTCCTGGCTACAAAGGATCTGGTCCAGATCATTGGCAAACACGCTGGGAAAAAAAATTATCGACAGCCAGCCGCATTGAACAACTCCATTGGTCAAAGCCTGTTTGTGAAGAGTGGGTTAACAAAGTTAAAACCGCCATCGCAAAAGCTCAAAGGCCTGTTATGCTTATTGCTCATTCATTAGGAGTTCCCAGTGTTATTCATGCAACTGTACAAAATACAGAAAAAATTTGTGGCGCTTTCTTTGTTGCACCTCCAGATGTCGCCAATGAAAAAATACGTCCCAAACATTTAATGACATTTGGCCCCTATCATCGCCAAAAGCTTCCTTTTCCTTCTATTGTCATAGCCAGTCGCAACGATGAGTTTTGTCAATTTTCAGTAGCAGAAAAAATTGCCAATGATTGGGGATCACTCTTTGTTGATGCTGGGTATTCTGGCCATATTAACGCAGAATCCGGACACGGACCTTGGCCTGAAGGGCTTATGGTCCTCTCTCACTTTCTTGCAAAAATTTGATCCAAAAGAGGTGATCTTCTTTCTCATCGCTTATGTATCTTCACCTTTGGGTAAACGTGTAATGATAAAAATTATAAAAGTATCATAGCAATATCATTGAGAAATTCTATCAATTAGGATAGTATCATTTATCAATGTTATTAAAAACCTCTCAAGATAAATAGAGAATCATGATGAATCGTCGCCACCGTATTTATGAAGGCAAGGCTAAAATTTTATATGAAGGACCTGAACCAGGGACTTACATTCAATTTTTTAAAGATGATGCAACTGCCTTTAATGCAAAAAAACATGAAATTATCGACGGAAAGGGGGTTTTAAACAACCGAATTTCGGAACATATTTTTAGCCATCTTGGACGTTTGGGCATCCCAACACATTTTATCAAACGTATAAACATGCGCGAACAGCTTATTAAAGCGGTGGAAATCATTCCGTTGGAAGTTGTTGTTCGCAATGTTGCTGCCGGCTCTCTTGCTAAACGTTTAGGACTGGAAGAAGGAACCCCGCTTCCGCAATCCATCATTGAATTCTACTATAAAAATGATTCTCTCGATGATCCTATGGTAACGGAAGAACATATCACAGCTTTTGGGTGGGCTGTCCCACAAGAGATAGAAGATATGATGCAACTTTCAATTCGTATTAATGATTTTCTTTCTGGGCTTTTTGCCGGTGTTAACATCCAATTAATTGATTTTAAAATGGAATTTGGTCGCCTGTGGGAAGATGAAACAATGCGCATTGTTCTTGCTGATGAAATCTCTCCTGATTCTGCACGACTATGGGATATGCACACACAAGAAAAAATGGATAAAGACCGTTTTCGTCGTGATATGGGAGGGCTTATTAATGCCTATCAAGAAGTTGCCAAACGTCTTGGTATTATGAATGAAAACGAACCAACACGACCAAGTGGTCCCGTTCTCGTAAAGTAAAAACAAGGTAAAAAACATCACCTTATACAAACACCCCTCTTCAAAGGAGAGGTTCTTTTAACAAGCAGGAAGCAAAAAATGAAAGCACGCATTACGGTTACTTTAAGAGAAAGCGTTCTTGATCCACAAGGAGAAGCAATTGTCGGTGCTTTAAAAAGTTTGGCTTTCGAAGGCATTCAATCTATTCGTCAAGGAAAGGTTTTTGATATTGTTCTTGATGAACTACCTTCTGAAACTGCAAAGAAAAAACTTGAACAAATGTGTGAAGAGTTACTCGCAAATACTGTCATTGAAAATTATACAATCGAACTTCTGTAAGTGAAATGCTCATGAAAACTGCCATCATTCAACTTCCTGGATTAAATCGTGATCGAGATATGGTTGCAGCATTACATCATATAACGGGAGTTGAGCCACTAAAAATTTGGCAAACAGAAACAACAATTCCAGATGTAGATGTTATTATTATTCCTGGTGGTTTTTCCTATGGCGACTACTTAAGATGTGGTGCGATTGGAGCGCGAACTCCCGTCTTAAAAGCCATTCGTGAAAAAGCACAAGAAGGTACGACAATTATAGGTATCTGTAATGGATTTCAAATTTTGTTGGAAGCAGGATTATTACCCGGTACTTTAATGCGTAACGCTTCTTTAAAATTTGTTTGTCGTGAAATCAAGCTTGAAGTCGTCAACGCCAAGACAAAATTTTCTCGATATTATTCTAAAGGACAAATTATTCGTTGTCCTGTTGCCCATCATGACGGAAATTATTTTGTTGATAGTGAAACATTGAAACAAATGGAAGACAATGAACAAATTGTTTTTCGCTATGCAGAAAATACAAACCCGAACGGCTCAATGAAAGATATTGCTGGTATTGTTAATAAAGCTGGTAATATTCTTGGTATGATGCCCCATCCTGAAAACTTTATTGAACCCGCCCACGGAGGTACTGACGGTCGTTTACTTTTTCAAAGTGCTTTAGAGTTAGTAAATGGATAATGCTGCAAAAATACTCGCGCTCCATAATTTAAAAAAACAAGGATTTATACCATTTCTCGCATCGTAAATCTATCAACAAAGCTCTTCACAAACAACAATGGATATTATTTTCTAAACACATAATTATTTAAGACCATTTTTAGTCTTAAATCCCACCAAACAAACGGACAAAATCTTCAGCTTACTGTCTATAAATATTTTTATTATTAAACAACATTATTGTTTATAATATAAGCTGCTAGGTTAAAAAAATAAAAATACTAAATTTCGATTAATTTGACGGATAAATACTCATGAAGCCTTGCAATAACATCACTATTACATCAGAACTCATTGCACAACACGGGCTAAAAGAAGATGAATATCAACGTATCCTAACGTTAATTGGTAGAGAACCAACATTTACTGAACTAGGAATTTTTTCTGCAATGTGGAACGAACATTGTTCCTATAAATCATCTAAAAAATGGCTAAAAACTCTTCCGACAGAAGGAAAATGTGTCATCCAAGGACCTGGTGAAAATGCTGGTGTTGTCGATATTGGCGAAGGACAATGTGTTGTTTTCAAAATGGAAAGCCATAACCACCCTTCTTATATTGAACCTTATCAAGGTGCAGCGACAGGTGTTGGTGGTATTTTACGTGATGTATTTACAATGGGAGCCCGTCCTGTTGCTGCTATGAATGCATTGCGATTTGGTGCTCCTGATCATCCACGAACACGCCATCTTGTTTCTGGTGTTGTTTCTGGAATAGGTGGTTACAGCAATTCTTTTGGCGTTCCAACGGTTGGTGGAGAAGTAAATTTTGATGAGCGTTATAATGGCAATATCCTTGTTAACGCTTTTGTCGCCGGTATTGCAAAGACAAACGCCCTTTTTTATTCTAAAGCGCAAGGTATTGGACTCCCTGTTGTTTATCTTGGTGCAAAAACAGGACGTGATGGTGTCGGTGGAGCAACAATGGCCTCTGCTGAATTTGATGATTCAATCAGTGAAAAACGCCCAACTGTTCAAGTCGGTGATCCTTTTACAGAAAAATGTCTCCTTGAAGCATGTTTAGAGCTCATGGAACTTGGAGCCGTGGTTGCTATTCAAGATATGGGGGCAGCAGGACTCACCTCTTCTGCCGTTGAAATGGGAGCAAAAGGAAATCTGGGGATACAGCTTAATCTTGATACAGTTCCTGTTCGAGAAGAAAACATGACAGCCTATGAAATGATGCTTTCTGAAAGTCAAGAGCGTATGCTCATGGTCCTTAAACCAGAACTAGAAAAGCAAGCAGAAGCAATTTTTCATAAGTGGGGACTACATTTTTCTATCATTGGAAAAACAACCGATGATTTACGTTTTCGTGTATTTCATCAAGGGGAAGAAGTTGTCAATCTTCCCATCAAAGAGCTTGGTGATGAAGCGCCTGTTTATGATCGTCCTTGGAGTGAGCCGGCAAAAAAAACACCCTTGAAAGCAGAAGACGTCAAAAAAGTTGAAAATCTTGGTGATGCGCTTCTGAGCTTATTGAATTCTGCTGATCAAAGTTCTCGGCGATGGGTTTATGAACAATATGATACCCTTATCCAAGGAAATAGCCTTGTTTGTCCAGGAGGTGATGCAGGCGTTATCCGTGTAGGAAACAACAGCAAACGTGCTCTTGCTTTTTCTTCTGATGTAACACCTCGCTATTGTGAAGCAGACCCTTATGAAGGGGGGAAACAAGCTGTCGTAGAATGCTGGCGAAACATTAGTACGACAGGTGCAACACCACTGGCTGCTACAGATAATCTCAATTTTGGTAACCCTGAAAAACCTGAAATTATGGGACAGCTGGTTTTTGCTATTAAAGGTATAGGAGAAGCTTGTAGAATCCTTGATTTTCCTATCGTTTCAGGCAATGTTTCTCTTTACAACGAAACAAATGGGGAAGCCATTCTTCCAACCCCCACAATTGCTGGGGTAGGCCTTCTTAATGATTGGTCTAAAATGGTAACAATAAGTGGTATGCAAAATGGAGATATTCTTGTTTTAGTAGGAAATTGCGGCTCCCATTTAGGACAATCAATCTATGCACGTAACATTTTAAATATTGATGCAGGCCCCCCCCCTGTAGATTTACAACTTGAAAAAAAGCATGGTCAATTTGTTCGAGATGTCATACATCGTGGTTTTATTCACGCCGCCCATGACCTTTCTGACGGAGGATTAGCGATAGCACTTGCTGAAATGGTCATTAAAGCAGGTAAAGGAATCAAAGTAAAATTAAGCAATAAATCACCCCATCATGCAGAACTTTTTGGAGAAGACCAAGGACGTTATCTTTTAGCCGTCAAACCTCACTCTCTTAATAGTCTTAAAGAGCTCGCACAAATAAGTGCAGTTTCTTTAACAGAGCTAGGTCAAGTTGTAGGTGATGCACTTGATATAGATGGGATATTAACACTTTCAGTAGACAAACTCACAAAAGCCTATGAAAACTGGTTTCCACAATTTATGGGTGAAGAGTAAAAATTGTTTTTTCTCTTAAACAGCCTTTATAAAAAATGAACAACATAGGAGAATAATGATGGCAATGAGTGCCCATGCAATTGAAACGCTTATTCGTGAAGGCATTCCTGATGCTACTGTAAGAATTCGTGATCTTGCTGGAGATGGGGAACATTATGCTGCAGAAGTTATTTCTGAAAGTTTTCGTGGTAAAACCCGTGTTCAACAACATAAAATGGTCTATGATGCCCTTAAAGGCAATATGGGAAATGACCTTCACGCCTTAATGTTGCAAACAAATGTCCCAAAATAATCTAAAATTTCTTCTTGCATTCACACATTTAATACGATTAAAAGCAGTATGAATATAAATTACACACTGATAAAAATCTGAAATATCGAGGGATAAAAATGACCACTGTTCATGATTTTATTGACAACGAAATTAAAACAAACGACGTCATTTTATTCATGAAAGGAACACCTGACGCTCCGCAATGCGGGTTTTCAGGACAAGTTGTTCAAATTCTTGATTATTTAGGATTGAATTATAAAGGGATTAATATCTTAACTTCTAACGAATTGCGTCAAGGGATTAAAGATTACTCAAATTGGCCAACAATTCCACAGCTTTATATCAAAGGTGAATTTATCGGAGGCTGTGATATTGTTAAAGAGATGTTTCAAAACAATGAGTTACAGGAACTTTTGAAAGAAAAAAATATTCCATGTAATCAATCATAGGTATCTTTCATTTTATTCAGACTCTTAAAAAGAGCTGTTTTCAGACGAAATTTTTATTTCAAGGATGCCATATGTCATATTCAGTCGATGAACAAACGCATAGAGATGCGATTAGAAACAAAATTGGCTATAAAGAATTTGTTATTCTTATTGCTTCGCTCATGGCTATTAACGCTATAGCTGTTGATATTATGCTGCCAGCTATGCCCGATATTTTAGACGGCTTAAATGTTCTCAATGAAAATGATCAACATTATATCATTTCGAGTTATCTTATTAGCTATGGTATTGCTCAAATATTTTTCGGTCCAATAAGCGATAGGTATGGACGACGTAAACTTATTCTTCTCGGGCTTGCTTTTTATTCATTTACGGCGATTGGCTGTGCCTTTGTAACTGATTTTTCTCTCTTACTTATTTTACGTATCTTGCAAGGAATTGGAGGGGCTGCTATGCGAGTTCTTACAGTTTCCGTCGTACGTGATCTTTACAGTGGTCGAAAAATGGCAGAAGTTATGTCTATTGTTATGATGGTTTTTCTTGTTGCACCAATGGTTGGTCCCGCAACAGGACAGATCATTTTACTGCTTGGACATTGGCAATATATTTTTATTTTCATGGCAATGATTGGTTTAGGACTGATGATTTGGATTCAACTGCGCTTGCCTGAAACTCTTTATGCGCAACGCTCTCTTTCCTTTTCTTCAGTTAAACACAACTTATGGATTGTAATAACCAATCGTACAACACTTTGCTATACACTTGCAACTTCCATTATTTTAGGCTGTATCTTTACCGCCGTTAATACATCACAACAAACATATGAAGGGATCTATAATCTAGGACTTTGGTTCCCTATTGCTTTTGCAGTTGGTGCTGCATTTCAAGCTCTATCATCATTCTTTAACTCTCAACTCGTTGGACGCCTTGGAATGCGGCGTATTGCTCATACTATGCTTTTGCTCTTTTGTGCCACTTCATGCATTTGGTTTATTGGGTCCATCTTAGCAGGTGGTGTTATCCCTTTTCCTTTTTATATGACGTTATATTGTATATTAATGTTTACCTGCGGTGGTATTATGGCCAATTTCAATACACTCGCTCTTGAACCTGTAGGAGAAATAGCTGGAACAGCTTCTTCTGTATCCGGCTTTCTTCAAACATCTATCGGTGCAGGACTTAGCTTTTTTATTGCCCAACAATTTGATGAAACAACCATCCCAAACTCAGCAGGATTTTTCTTTCTGAGTCTCACTGCCATACTTCTCGTCTTATGGGCTGAACGTGGTCATCTTTTTAGACAATATCATAGTAATCCTAACGAATAAATATTACTACGAAAGATTAATAACATCTCTCTTGAACAATAAGAAAATAAACCTATCAGACAAAATAAAACATCTCCAAATAGAACATTCTTGTGTTAAACATTCACATTGTTTGTTTAAAGGTACAGCTCTCGAAATATCAAATCATTTCACGACAGCACCCATAAATGGTATAATGTAAAAAAACAAACATACTATTGTTGCAACAACTCTTGTCTGTGAAACGGTTTATTAAAAAATATTTTTATTCTTTTCTTCAATAGTTTTTATGAAGACGGGCTGGTCTCTCATCTCATGATAGGCAAACAAACAGTTTTGATTGATTTAACCTGAACAAGATCGAAATAAGAGAAAAACTTACGCTTTAGGTCTTTCGTTCAATATAAAAAATAATAAATTATCTTTATAAATTAATATCTTACATAATCATAAAACCATAGGGAATTTTCCCATTTATAAAATACATTTAATTGATAAATTTTCCTGATTTTGGAAATCCTCTTGGAACCAAACGCCCGACGCCCGCACGCATTCCCATCCATTCAATGAGATCATCAGCTTGACGGTTAAAGATTCGTTCAGCTGTATCTTGCCAACTTAAGCCTTCTGATAAATTAAAAGTCTTGGCATCAACAACACCACCTTCTTTATAACGCTGTAAACGAACACCTTTACCGCGATTCATTTCTGGTATTTGTTCAATAGAAAAAATAAGCATTTTACGGTTTTCACCGACTACAGCAACATGATCACCATTTACCGGAACACAAAGCTTTACCTTATCAGGAGCTTTCACATTCATCACTTGCTTTCCTTTTCGTGTATTGGCGATCACTTCTGCAGAAGAAACAATAAAACCATTACCGTGAGATGAAACCAAGAGAAATTTTTCCTCGGCGTGATGCACAAAAGCTGTGAGAACATCGTGCTCATCATCCATATCAACTAAGAGACGAATAGGTTCACCATGTCCCCGCCCTCCAGGTAAATTATTTGCACCAATAGCAAAAAACTTCCTCCCCGTACTGATCAGCACAATCTTGTCGGTCGTAAATGCTGGAAAGGCTAACTTTAAACTGTCTCCTTCTTTAAAAGAAAGTGCTTTATAATCGTTCAAGTGTCCCTTCAAAGCACGCATCCACCCCTTTTCAGAAATAACAATAGTAATCGGTTCTTTTTCGATCATTGCTTGTTGAATATCATCAAGATCATGTCTTGGTGCCTCTTCAAACGTAGTACGTCTTTTCCCCAAGAGTGTTTCAGGCCCAAAAGTGTTTCGAACTTTTTTGATTTCTTCTGAAATTATTTTCCACTGTTTTATAGGAGAAGCTAACAAATTCTGTAGCTTTTCTTTTTCAGCTTTCAAACTTTCAAATTCTTTACGAATTTCAAATTCCTCAAGCTTACGCAAAGAACGCAAGCGCATATTAAGAATAGCTTCAGCTTGATTTTCTGTTAATTCAAACCGATTAATCAGCTTCTTTTTCGGTTCATCCTCTTCACGAATAATCTGAATGACCTCATCGAGATTTAAATAGGCAATAAGATATCCATGAAGAATTTCCAATCGGCTATCAATTTGATCAAGCCGATAATGAGAGCGACGAATAAGCACTTCTTGACGATGTTCAAGCCATTGCTGCAAACTTTCTCGCAAAGAAAGGACATTGGGTATTTTTCCCAAAGACAAAACATTCAGATTAAGGGGAAATCTTACTTCAAAGTCAGTCAATTTAAAAAGAGACTCCATAAGGAGCTCCGGATCAACCGACCGATTTTTAGGAACCAGCACGATTCTGATATCTTCTGCTGATTCATCTTGGATATCCTCAAGCATTGGCAATCGGCGTGCAAGCAATAACTCTGCTGTTTTTTCAATAAGACGTGACTTTTGAATCTGATAGGGAATTTCAGTTACAACAATCACATAAGAACCACGGCTACCAGATTCCTGATGCCAACGTGAACGCAAGCGAAAGAATCCACGCCCAACACGATAGGATTCCTCAATACTTTTTTTAGGTTCAACTAAAATTCCCCCCGTCGGAAAATCAGGACCAAGAACAAATTGATTTAATTCCTCATCATTTACATCGGGATGCGCAATCAAATGGAGTGCTGCATCACAAAGCTCAGCAACATTATGGGGGGGAATAGATGTTGCCATACCAACAGCAATACCAGAAGAACCATTTGCTAAAAGATTAGGGAAAGCTCCTGGTAAAACAACAGGCTCTTCATCTTCCTCATTATAGGTTAAACGAAAATCAATAGCATTCTCATTAATTCCTTCAAGTAACAATGCAGCCACTTCAGTCATACGTGCTTCCGTATAACGCATGGCAGCAGCATTATCACCATCAATATTACCAAAATTGCCTTGCCCATCAACCAACGGATAACGAACAGCAAAACTTTGAGCCAAGCGCACCAAGGCATCATAAATAGACGCATCCCCATGAGGATGAAATTTTCCCATGACATCACCAACAATCCGCGCACATTTCGCATAAGACTGTCCAGGATTTAGTTTGAGAAGACGCATCGCATGAACAATCCGCCGGTGGACCGGCTTCAATCCATCACGTACATCAGGCAATGCACGGTGTGTAATCGTAGAAAGTGCATAAGCCAAATAACGTTCCTGTAAAGCAGAACGTAATTCTATTGGTTCAATATGTTCTTTATCAAAAGGTAAATTCATTTTATCAGACATAGTATTAAAACAACAATTCCCACAATAATAAGAAATTATTTTATAGGATTTATTTAATGAAATCTTCTATGAGTCGACTTTTTTATTAAAAGTCAATTACATAAAAACAAACGCTGCAATTAGAACATGAACAGAAAATTATATCAATTTGAAAAATTTATACATGTCCTTCCCCCCTTGTCTTAAGTAATTTATTGAAAGCTTTGTCAAATTCGACGATAATTTAACTGCCCACAAAGAGTTATTTCATCTTTTCTGAAATGACAAAAGCACCTTTCAAACATCATCTTTTATTATAAAGATAAATTGTATAACAACCCCATTCAGTTTTTCTACGAAAAACCAAAAAATGTTCAAAGCTTATGAAATTTAAACTTTTCAGAGTAAGTCCATAGAATGGAAAACCACATTATTCTCATAAAAACGAAGAGACACAATTCTCTGCTACAACGTTGTAAAAACTTCAATAAAAAATAAATAATATATTGACATATAAAGATAATTAATTTTTTTCAACTAAAATGAGGCTCCCGAATATTATAGAATTCTTTTATTTCTAATTTATTCATGATCAAGCAATTATAATTATTTCCTCACCTATCACAAGGGGAAAAGCCACTATAGAAACAAGGAATAAAAATGCCTCATAAAGAATCAACACAATAGCGTTTTGCCTATCTAAATTTCACAAACAGTACACGCACACACCGTTGACTCTTGAAAGGCATCAAAACTTCACTCTACGTAGAAAAAGATGAAACCAATCCATTATCAACTTTATGAGCTATTTTTGTGAGTAGGAGCCATGCGGATTCCTAAATCACGTAATTGTGTAGGAGAAACATCAGACGGAGCGCTCATTAAAAGATCAAGCGCCTGTTGGTTCATAGGGAATAAAGCAACTTCACGCAAATTTTTAACACCTTGTAACAGCATAATAATGCGGTCAATTCCCGCAGCCATGCCACCATGTGGCGGAGCCCCATAATGGAATGCACGATAAAGACCACCGAAACGATCTTTCACAACTTCCTTAGAAAGTCCTACAAGTTCAAAAACTTTAAGCATCATTTCTGGTAAGTGATTACGAATTCCACCTGATGCAATTTCATAACCATTGCAAACAAGATCATATTGAAAAGCTTTAATAGTAAGAGGATCTTGGCAGGCAAGGGCATTTTCTCCCCCTTGAGGCATGGAAAAAGGATTATGTCCAAAATCAATCTTTTTTTCATCTTCATTCCATTCAAAAAATGGAAAATCAACAATCCACGCCATAGAGAAACTATCTCTATCAAGAAGATCTAATTCTTCCCCTACCCTTGTGCGTGCTGCTCCGGCAAAAGATGAAAACTTTTTTGGATCGCCAGCTACAAAAAAACAGGCATCCCCACTTTCAAGACCAAGCTGTATACGGATTGCTTCAGTCCTCTGTTCACCAATATTTTTGGCGATAGGCCCTGCTCCTTCAAATTTTCCTTCTTCTTCACGCCAGAAAATATAGCCGAGCCCTGGTTGCCCCTCGCCTTGTGCCCATACATTCATACGATCACAAAAAGCACGACTTCCACCCGTTTTAGCTGGAATAGCCCACACTTGTGCATTCTCATCATTCGCTAAAATTTGAGCAAAGACTTTGAAACCAGAATTATAAAAATGCTGAGAAACATCTTCCATAATGATCGGATTACGCAGATCAGGCTTATCAGAACCATATTTTCGCATTGCTTCATCATAAGAAATGCGAGGAAAGCTTTGTGTCACAGTCTTTCCATCTGCAAATTCTTCAAAAATAGAACGCATAATAGGTTCCATAGTTGCTAAAACATCTTCTTGCTCAACAAAACTCATTTCAACATCTAATTGATAAAATTCACCAGGAAGACGGTCGGCCCTTGGATCTTCATCTCTAAAACATGGAGCAATCTGAAAATAACGATCAAAACCTGACATCATCAACAACTGTTTATATTGCTGTGGCGCTTGCGGTAACGCATAAAATTTTCCCTGATGAACACGACTTGGAACCAAAAAATCACGTGCGCCTTCCGGCGATGAAGCTGTCAAAAGTGGCGTCGTAAATTCCGTAAAACCATTATTTTGCATAGCTCGTCTCATAGCCGCAATAATTTCAGTCCGACGCATGATATTTTTGTGCATAGTCTCCCGACGCAAATCAAGAAAACGATATTTTAATCGAATATCTTCTGGATAATCAGGCTCACCAAAAACCGGTAAAGGAAGCTCATCAGATTTTGAAAGAATTTCTACCTCTTGTGCAAAAATTTCAATCTCACCTGTTGGAAGCGTTGCATTAATAACCTCATCAGAACGAGCACATACCTCCCCATCCACACGAATAACCCATTCAGAACGCACTTTTTCAATAACTTTAAAAGCTGGTGAAGCAGGGTCAGCAACAATTTGTGTGATTCCAAAATGATCACGTAAATCCACAAAAAGAATCCCTCCATGATCACGAACACGATGAACCCACCCCGAAAGACGAACTTGTGTTCCTACATCACATCTACGGAGAGCCGCACAATGATGACTGCGATAACGATGCATGTTTTTTGCCTTTGATTATAATATTCACATGCGCTACAAACGCTTTTTAATAACCATTTGTCAAGATATGAGAATAAAAACTCAAAAATAAAGTCAACAAAGGACAAATTTAATTTATCGAATTATAATAAAATGATGAATCTTATTACACAAACAACAGATCTTGAAATTGCACTTAACGCTCTACGTACCTCTGATTTTGTAACAGTCGATACTGAGTTTATCCGCGAAACAACTTTTTGGCCTCAACTGTGTTTAATACAGCTCGCCTCACCAGATGTTACAGTTTTGATTGATCCCATAGCACCAGATATTGATTTACAACCATTTTTTGACCTTATGGTCGATAAAAAAGTTGTAAAAGTTTTTCATGCTGCGCGCCAAGATATTGAAACAATTTATCACCTTGGAGGTGTTATTCCTTCCCCTCTCTTTGATACGCAAATAGCAGGATCCATTTGTGGATTTGGTGATTCTATCTCCTATGATCAAATTGTACAACGCTGTACAGGGCATCATCTTGATAAATCCTCCCGCTTTACAGACTGGAGTTACCGCCCTTTGTCTGAAAAACAACTGCTCTATGCACTTTCCGATGTAACTTACTTAAGAGATGTTTACTTGTTATTGAAAAAAAGGTTAGAGAAAAATCAACGAGCTCACTGGATGGATGATGAAATAACAATCCTTTTAAATCCTAAAACCTATGATATGCCAGAAGATGAAGCATGGAAAAAAGTGAAAGGAAAAATTAAAAAGCCACGTGAACTTGCTGTATTACAAAAGATAGCAGCTTGGCGGGAACGTGAAGCACGAAAATACAATATGCCACGTCGTCATATCATAAAAGATGAATGTCTTATAGAAATAGCAACCCAACAACCAAAAGATGAATCTGCATTAAAACGGTTGCGCAGTCTTAATAAGAACTGGGATAAACTCTCAATTGCTCAATCATTAATCAAAGCTGTCCACGAAGGATTAGAGGTGGATCTTTCTACTTTACCCCCCATTCCTAAACATAATCCACTCAATGATACGACAGCCGCTGTTATCGATCTGCTCAAAGTGTTATTAAAAATTGTTGCAAATGAAAACAGCATTGCCCCTAAAATTATTGCAACATCTAATGATTTAGAAAAAATTGCCAATGGAGGAATAAAGAAAAATATTCCCGCTATGAATGGCTGGCGCTATGAAATATTTGGTAAAAAAGCCGAACAACTGCTAAAGGGCCAGATAGGGTTTTACTTTAACGATGGAAAAATAAGCACAAAACAGCTTTAATTTACATTTTCATTTTGAAAAATCCATTACGCTACTCATTATCTACATCAATTGGTATGCCCTATAGGCCAACGCAAACAGGATAAATAAAGCCTACTTCTGACAAAGTTAAAAAATTAAATAGTAAACTCTTATTAAAATGATAGCTAAATCTTTATCAGGTCAATTAAATAGAAATCCCATTAAAAATAATCTAAAAAAACAGACAGTTCCTTATTTAAAAGTTTTGAAAAAAAAGTTCTGATAATAAAAGCGCATTCATTACAAAAATAGCAGCCTAGAAATAGGAACAAACAAAGATATAATGCCTCACGTCACCATATCGTATTAAAAACTACCAAGATTGCAATCTAACAATCAAAAACGAGCCAGCATAACAACTAAAATACCTAACAAAAGCAATATATTGATTTCTAACGATAATCTAGCGTTATTTATATTGAATTAGACCTCCGAATATCGTAAGATTCTCTCATTCCATCTCAATAAGACTCATAAAGTTTCACATAAGAAATTATATGATAAAGCGCTGTTTTTTATAAATTAAACACCTTTCAAAGGATTCGAAAATCATGGTTAATAAATAGTTGTGATTTATTTCTATTTTTTATAGTGAAAGGATTTTATAATGACTGAAATGATATTCTTTTGACAGACCGTGAAAGTGCAAAACTGTTTCATATGAGTATTTCAACATTCCAGCGTCATGTAACCAATGGATCTCTCCCAAAATCTTTAAAACTTGTTTTTTATCGCGTTGGTTACAATCGTAATCTTATCAAGATAATCGAGCAAGCTAAACAGAAACGTTATAACGACGCAGCATAAAAAGAAAACCTTTTCACGTAAAAATGGACAAAACTTTTCATTTTCACATGAAGCTTATGAAGTGAAAAATCCATCCTGTGATGCAAGTAACAGAATAAAAAATTATGTTTTCTTTTATGAATGCTCAGGCATTACAAATGCTTTGCGTGGTGTCTAGCATGGGCGTTATGGAACAAGTCCTATTGTCCAGCTCATGATGATAGGCTACCTAGTTTATCCCTCGTCAATGGCCCTATTATTAAGACATAAAACACGAATAAATTAGGAAAAAAATCAAAAAATTTCAAAAGCGAGAGGTTGTTTTATTATTTTTGATAACTTCTGTAATCGTCCAAGAGGACGTTCTCCTAATAACCCAGCGTAATTCTTTGGGATCTGCAGGATAATATGATCTGCTTTTTTATGCCACAATAAATGAGGTAAAATTCCTGCAACAGAAGCACTAAAAAGATGAGCAATACGCATAGTTTCGCCAAGAATACGTGCTTTTTCAATTATATTTTGAGTTGCTAATTGAAAAATGGGAAGAGATTCTTTATCAACCAATAAACTCGTATTGCGAACAAAAACAGCAAGTGCCGCATAAAGGCGCCCTTCATGAGAAATTCCTGGATAAGATCCTAAAGCTATTTGATTTGCTGCTTCATTGCCTCGATAATCTGGATGTATACGCCAACCAATATCCGCAAGAAGACAAGCGGCTTGACGATAACGGCATTCATTTTCGGTTTCTGAAATTCCAAAAACTTCAAAAGCATTCGTCGTAAAATCAATGAGTTCTTCTGCTTGTTTTGGTGAACGTGCCCGTAAAATAGCCATTTCTGTGCATGCTGCAATGAGAGGATCTGAAAGCCGAATCGCCTGCGGCAAACGTGAATAAAGAAAACCTTCACGAACGCCAGCACCAGAAAAGATTATCTTTTCAAACTCCATACACTGAATGAGTTCAATAAGAACTATTGCCCCATAAGATAAAAGTTTTCGACGATTCTGAGAAACCGCTGCAATCCCTCTCATATTATCAATATTGCCACGTGCTACAAGACGTAAAAAGTTCTCCATTTCAACGGCATCAACTTCATAGCCATGCATAACAGGGAGCCGATAGTGTTTCATTGCCATATGGAGTTTTGCCAAATTACGCCATGTCCCCCCTACTGCATAAAAATAACGTGCTATACCTTTACGAGCACGAACAACAGACGATTTATAAAATTGCTCATGTACAATTTTTGTAGCTACAGCACTATCATTATTTGACATATACTGTAGCCTTAAACCACCCAATGGGAGCGTTATCCCTTCACCAACATCAGAATGATCAATATCAATCAGCTCAAGACTTCCACCACCAAGATCCCCAGAAATACCTTTTGGTTGATAAAAAGTAGACACAACTCCATATGCTGAATACATAGCTTCTTCACTTCCTGAAAGAAGATATATTTTATTTTGCAAAATATCTTCAGCATGCTGAATAAATGCTACGCCATTCTGTGCATCTCGTGCTGCTGCTGTTGCTAAAGTATAGACCTCATCTGCCCCAATCTGTCGACAAAGCGTACGAAACCGTTTCAGTGTTTGCAACGCCATTTTCATCGATTTTTCTTCTAAAAATCCTGTTTTCGCCACACCATGACCGAGACCACAAAGAATCTTTTCATTAAATAAAACTGTTGGTGATCGAACAAGCCCCTCATAAATAACCAACCGAACAGAATTTGAGCCAATGTCAATAACAGCAACAGGCTTACGCCCTTTTAACCGACCTTGAGCATCTCTATATGTCATTGGATTTTAGTCTTTATGTATTTCGGCTTGTTGCCGATGCAACGCAACCAAGCGCGAAACAGAAGACTCAAAAGACTCATTTTCCCCCGCAAAACTTGTATTGGCCATAAAATACTCCTGCGCATTAAATAGACTTTCACCTATCTGCGGTGTAATACGTTTTGATGTTCCATCCTTAAGTATATCAAAGCTTTGTTGATTATCAATGATATTAGCTAACATAATCTGTAAAAGAATTTTTTGACGCACTATTTTATTAAAAACCGGAACCAATATTTCAATACGATAGTCCAAATTACGAGGCATCATATCAGCAGAGCCTAAGTAAACGAGTGCATTTTCATTAGGCAAATCTTGACCATTCCCAAAACAAAAAATGCGACTATGTTCAAGAAAACGCCCGACAATTGATTTTACACGAATATTATCCGAAATTCCTAGAATACCAGGACGTAAACAACATATCCCCCGCACAACCAAATCAATTTGCACCCCTGCTTGACTGGCACGATATAAAGCATCAATAATTTCAGGATCAACCAATGCATTAACTTTCATCCAAATAGCAGCAAACCTTCCCTGTTGTGCATGAACAATTTCTCCCTCAATATGCTCTAAGATACGACCACGCAGTGTTAAGGGTGAAAAAGCAATCTTCATTGTTTCATTTGGACGCTCATATTGCGCAATATAATTGAATAATAACGCAACATCATGAGCGATATCATCATCCGTGGAAAAAAAAGAAAGATCGGTATAAGTTTTAGCATTAATGGGATGATAATTTCCTGTTCCAAGATGAACATAAGAGCGAAGACGTTTTCCCTCACGTCTCACAACTAATGACATCTTAGCATGCGTTTTTAATGCAATAAAACCAAAAATAACTTGAACCCCAGCACATTCAAGATCCCTGGCCCAACGAATATTTGCTTCCTCATCAAAACGTGCTTTAAGTTCTACCAAAGCAGTCACAGACTTTCCCTGTTCAGCTGCTTTAATCAAAGCGCCAACAATTGGACTATCATTTGATGTACGATAAAGTGTTTGTTTTATTTCTACAACATCAGGATCGCAAGCAGCTTGACGTAAAAATTGGACAACAACATCAAATGTCTCATAGGGGTGATGAATCACAATATCATTTTCACGAATAGCCGCAAAACAATCCCCTTTATGTTTACGAATACATTCTGGAACACGAGAAATATAAGGAATAAATTTAAGATCATCGCGGGGAATAGAAACAATTTCTGATACCGTATTAAGCGCTAAAAATCCGTCAAGGACATTAATACAATTATCAGGAACAGCGAGACTATTCGCTATAAATTGGCGTAAACTCTCTGGCATTTTTGCGTCAAACTCAACTCGAATAACCTGCCCACGGCGCCGCCTTTTAAGAGCAGTTTCATAAAAATGAACAAGATCCTCAGCTTCTTCTTCTACTTCAATATCGCTATCTCGGATTATTCTAAATGTACCAATTCCTTTAACCTCATAGTTAGGAAATACATGTTTAATAAAAAGGCAAATAACATCTTCAGATGCGATAAAACGAAAATGATTACCTTCTTGAGGAAGAAGAACGAAACGCCTTAAAAGCATTGAAATAGACAACAACACTGTGTGTGAATTCTGATCAGTTTCTCCAGACAATTGAAGCCCAATAGAAAGCCCTAAATTAGGAATAAATGGAAAAGGATGAGTAGAATCAACAGGTAAAGGTTTTAAAACAGGAAAAATTGTCTCAAGAAAATATTTTTCAAGCCATGATTTTTCAATTTCTGAAAGATCATCAGAACAAATAATTTCAATATCATTCTTTTTTAATTCATCACGTAAAACATTCAATTCTCGTAGTTGGTGAGCCTGCAGCTTTGAAATCTCAGCTAATACAATATCAAGTTGTTCCTGTGGAGTGTGCCCATCTGCACTGCACGCTGTAACGCGAGCACGAATTTGAGCTGCTAGTCCTGCAACACGAACCATAAAAAACTCATCAAGATTTGCAGCTGAAATAGAAAGAAATTGTAGACGTTCTAATAAAGGATGTTTCGAATTAGCCGCTTCCATCAAAACACGATTATTAAATTGTAGCCATGAAAACTCTCGATTAATAAATCGTACCGGATTTTTCATTGTTATATTCGATATAGAAATTTTATCTACCACCCTCTGTTCCATATATCCTAAATAATTTTCTTTTATATTTTCTAAAATCCTTGACGAAATATCTCACATAACATTTGATAATATGTTATCATCATAATAATATATCAATGCCTAACTTCCCTCATCATTTTTCCATTTAATATTTAAAAGTACTTGGAATTATTGCTATGCGCAAAGCACTAAAAGTAAGACAACTATTCTAATATAGCATAAAAGAAGAGAAATTTGTCTTAAAAAGCATCTTGCATTATTATACGCTTTATTACAAACTCACGCCTATAAAATAGAAGAGCCCAATCATAGCTGATGAGAAAATTTATTCTGGAGTTTGTATGCCATGGCTGATCACAATATTCCTCATTTCCAAAATGACCTTGGATATAAAACAATCGAAATTGGTGTGAAAGAATTTATGTGTGTAGGCGCTACACACCCATTCGATCATCCTCATATCTTTATCGATATGGGAGCAGCAGATGAGAAAATTTGCCCTTACTGCTCAACCCTTTATCGTTATGTTCCCTCGCTATCATACGATCAAACAAACCCAACAGGATGCTTATATCATCCAGAAAAGCTATTATAATTGCGTTTTTTGGCTTTCTTAATAACCCCTCTTTTAATTCTGCTTGTTTAATATGAAATCATTTGTGGAACAATCACCCATCATCGTTGGAGGAGGAATTGCTGGTTTAAGCACTGCTTTAGCACTCGCTCATAAAGGAATTGCAAGCACCATTATCGAAAAGTGTAAGCAACTTGAAACGATAGGCGCTGGTATTCAACTGACACCAAATGCAACATCTATTCTTGCTCGCTGGAAACTTCTTAACAAACTCACTGAAGTCGCGACAATCCCATATTTTCTTGAGTTAAAAGATGGATTATCTTTAAAAATACATCTACGGGCTCATCTTATTAATCTAACAGAAAAATATTGGAAAGCCCCTTATATGACGATTCACCGCGCGGCTTTACAAAAAATTTTATATAATGCAGTGATTGAAAATCCTTTGATCAAATACAAAGCAGGCGAAACGATTGTATCTTCTACCCAATCGGCAACCAACATTAAAATCACGACAATAAAAACAGATACGGCAACAGAACAGCTTTATTCAACGCCCCTCTTGATCGGATGTGATGGCGTTTGGTCAACATTACGGCAACAATCTCCTTTTCATGAAAAAGCAAATTTTAGTGGCTTTATTGCTTGGCGTGCAACAACAACATCTGATAATCTTCCTCAAAACTTTCGTTCTTCATTGCAAAATATGAAGACAATTACGGCTTGGATGGGACCAAAAAATCATCTTGTTGTCTACCCCATTCAATCGTCAGAAAAAATTTTTAATTTTGTCGCCATTACGCATGGAGAAAGTTCAAAAGAAGGATGGGCCCATAAAGGAGATAAAGAAAAACTCAAATCTCTTTTTAAAGATTGGAATTCAAAAATCTTACAAATCTTCGATCATATTGATGAATGGAGTTATTGGCCACTTTTTCAAATGAAACAAAATCGTTTTATCGGTTTAGAGAGACAAGTATTTGTTGGCGATTGCGCACATGCTGCCTTACCTTTTGCAGCACAAGGTGCCGCTATGGCAATCGAAGATGCCGCCACATTAGCAAAAGCACTTTCATTGAAAGATTTTTCATTAACGAAAGCACTTTCGCTTTACGAAACAACACGCACCCCGCGTATTGCAGCAGTAAAAAAACGCGGAGATTTCAATAGATTAGCCTATCACGCAACCGGTCCCATAGCAATTGCACGCAATCTCATGATGAAAATTCGTACACCAGAGAGCATTATGTCAAATCTCAATTGGCTTTACATGTATGATGCGATGAATTCTATAAAAAATAATGATAAAAACTTATAAAATTCTTCCGGCACTTTGAATATTACGAAAGAACGAGATTTTTTTAATTTTATGACACTAAAAAATATCATAATTTACTCTAATAAAAGCAATATTTTTCGAAACCTACAATCCGATTTTAAAAGCTCCATTTTTAGCTCTCCTAAAAGCAAAAACACCACTCAAAATCAGCTCCCATCTTTAATCTTTCTTTAACTCAATTCTACATCAACAACACCCTGAATTAATTTCATAGCATTTGCGACATGTGAATTTACCTTATATCGCTTAGGAAGTGCAATTTCGACTTCTCGCAATCCATCCTCTTGAATTAAAATAAGCCCAACCTCTCCATTCCCCCCAAGATTTAAATTTTGTTCAATTTGTGGAAGCATATCAACTGTTTTTATAAAGAGACGCATCATTTTATGCTGTTGTAATGATTCATTTTCCAAAGACTGAATTGTTTCAATTCGCAAACTAACTCCTTCAGAACGATTTTCTGCGCTCACCGTAATAATAAAAGATTTTCCGGGTTCTAGCATCTCTTCATAATCCGAGAGTGCCTCAGAAAAGAGAACTGCTTCATATTGTCCACTTGTATCAGAAAAATGAATAATTCCCATTTTTTTACCAGATTTTGTTTTGCGCACGTTTTTTGCCACAACAGTTCCAGCAAGCCGTGCAGCCGTTGCTCCCCCTTTAACGGCATTGGCAAAATTACCCCAAGTCTGAATGCGTTTTTTGTTCAGAATAGCTTGATACTCCTCCAAAGGATGCGCAGAAAAGTAAAAACCTATAGCTTGAAATTCTCGATAAAGTTTCTCAGCCGGCAACCAAGGGGTTGTTTGCGATAAAATCAATGGTTCTTTTAATCCGCCTGCCATTCCAAATATATCAACCTGCCCGCTAGAATTGTCATCGAGAATACGAAGTGCACGCGCATGAAGGGTTCCAAGATTGGCTAATAAAACCTCACGTGCAATGTTAAAACAATCAAAAGCACCAGCACAAACTAAACTTTCCATCGCACGCTTATTAACAATACGAGGATCAACACGCGCACAAAAATCTTCCAAATCCTTAAAAATCTTACTCCCACGACAAGAAACAATATGATCTACAACAGTTTCTCCCACACCTTTAATGGCAGCAAGAGAATAATAAATACAATTATCACCAACCTCAAAAACACGATGAGATGTTTGTATAGAAGGTGCAATAACTTCAATACCCAACCTTAATGCTTCACGCCGAAAATCATTGAGCTTATCTGTATTCGTCATATCATATGTCATTGAAGCAGCTAAAAACTCAACGGGATAGTTTGCTTTCATATAAGCCGTTTGGTAAGAAACAATTGCATAAGCAGCAGCGTGCGATTTATTAAAACCATAATCGGCAAATTTTGCTAAAAGATCAAAGATAATATCAGCTTGATCTTTATCCACGCCACCTGCAACAGCTCCATTGACAAAACGCGTACGCTGTTTTTGCATTTCAGCATGAATTTTTTTCCCCATAGCACGACGTAGTAAATCAGCTTCTCCAAGCGAATAGCCAGCAAGAACCTGAGCAATCTGCATCACCTGTTCTTGATAGACAATAACACCTTGTGTTTCTTTGATCAGATGATCTATCTTAGGATGAATAGAAGCAATTTCCTCTTCCCCATGTTTGCGTGCATTATAGGTTGGAATATTCTCCATTGGACCTGGACGATAAAGTGCAACCAGCGCAATAATATCTTCAATACGGTCTGGCTTCATTCCAATCAACGCCTTGCGCATACCAGAACTTTCCACCTGAAACACGCCAACCGTTTCACCACGTGCCATCATAGCGTAGGTTGCTTCATCATTCAGAGGAATATTTGATAAATCTATTTTAATCCCCTTTCTGGCAACAAAATCGACTGCCATTTTCAAAACAGTAAGCGTTTTTAATCCAAGAAAATCAAATTTTACCAGCCCCGCTTGTTCAACATATTTCATGTTAAATTGTGTAACAGGCATATCAGAACGAGGATCACGATACATCGGGACAAGCTCCCAAAGTGGACGATCTCCGATAACAATCCCAGCAGCATGAGTTGAAGCATGACGATAAAGTCCCTCCAACTGAAGCGCTATATCTAATGCGCGTCCAACAACGGGATCTTTTTTCTTTTCTTCTTCAAATTTAGGTTCATCCTTAATAGCATCTGCTAATTCTACCTGACTTCCTGGGGTGGCAGGAATTAATTTTGTAAGATAATCCACCTGACGATAAGGAACTTCTAAAACACGCCCCACATCACGCAAAACTGCACGTGCCTGTAACTTACCAAAAGTAATAATTTGAGCAACTTGATCACGTCCATATTTTTTTTTTGAACATATTGAATAACTTCTTCGCGCCGCTCTTGACAAAAGTCGATATCAAAATCTGGCATCGAAACACGATCTGGATTCAGAAAACGTTCAAAGAGAAGAGAAAACCGCAAGGGATCCACATCAGTAATCGTCAATGCATAAGCAACAAGTGAACCAGCACCAGAACCCCGGCCTGGTCCAACGGGAATGTCATGAACCTTTGCCCATTTTATGAAATCTGAAACGATAAGAAAATATCCAGAAAATTGCATACGCGTAATAACTGAAATTTCATAATCAAGCCGCTGTTCATAATCTGCAATCGTATACCCTTCAGCCAACCCTATTGTTTCAAGCCGAATCTTCAAACCATCTTTAGCCTGATTTAATAACTCACTATCTTCTATTTCTAAAGTAGTTTCTGAATTAACAGATTGTTCTATAAAACGAGGCAATATCGGTTTTCGAAGAGGCGAGGCAATATGACAACGCAATGCAATTTCAACACTATTTTCCAAAGCTTCTGGAAGATCAGAAAACAGTGTAACCATTTCATCTTGTGACTTCAAATAATGATCTGGTGTCACACGTTTGCGATCTGGATTAGAGACAATTTGTCCTTCTGAAACAGCCATCAGCGCATCATGCGCTTCATACCCTTCTCTTTGCAGAAAAAAAGCTTCATTCGTTGCTACAAGAGGAATTTCATGCGCATAAGCCAATTCAATAAGATCAGCTTCTACTCTCCGGTCATAAGAGCCATGCCGTTGTAACTCCACATAAAGACGATCAGCAAAAGATTTTTTCAAATAAATTAAGCGCTCAACAGCATGTTCTTTTTTCTCTTCTGCCAAAGAAAGATTAATAGGTCCTCCCTTTCCACCCGTTAAAGCGATTATGCCTTCACTGTGTTCTGACAACCAATCAGCTTTAATATGAGGAGGATCAGTATCACACTTATCAAGATAAGCACGGCTCACAAGACGAACCAAATGAGCATAACCGGTTTCGCTAGCAGCCAAAAGAACAATAGAGCAAAAATCAGAAGGATTACGCCATTTAGCCAAACGTGAATGATCATTTTCATCACAAAAATCAACAGTAAGCTGACAACCAATAATAGGTTGGACCCCATGAGAAAGACAATGCTGTGAAAATTCCAAAGCACCAAATAAATTATTGGTATCGGTAATAGCAACCGCTGGTGCATGATCTAAAATCGTCTGTTGAATAATTTGGGGGATTTTTAAAGCCCCTTCGAGCAAGGAATAAGCTGAATGCACTCTCAAATGAATAAAGCGAGGAAGAGAATTTTTGTTCTCTTGCATTTGCATTTTATTTTTTACCACTCTCACAATTTCCCACTACAAAATAAATGCTAAACAGCACCCCTTATAAAAGAAAAAACTTCTGTTCATCATCAAACTTTAAAGCTATAAATTCATCATCCTACATAGGAGCAATATCCCAATTTTATTAATATTTATAAGAGAGTTCTATCAAGAAAATGCTTCTATTCACAGCAAATAAACACCTAAAATAAAAAGAAAAACAATATACCTCATCTAAGTACTTTAATTTTTGACCATTTAATTGTATTTTTCTTTAAATATTAATTTCTCTTCCTAAAGTTCAATGTGTAAATAAAGCAACCTTGTCTTTATGACTTTATCCCCAAAAAGCTCTTCTAAAGGTCTAGAAAAAACAAAAAGGGCAGGTTAAATTTGCTCATGCCTCCAAGTCTTCTTACCCCACTTTTTAATTCTATCCGAACTCTTTCTGGTATTACACCTAAAGTCTATGGTTTATTGACCAAACTCTTAGATGTTAATCCCACACAACGCGAAGCAACCCTTATTGACCTTCTTCAATTAATGCCCCATTCCGTTATAGACCGCAGAATGCGTCCCAACATTACTTGTGCAAAAGAAGGAGATACTGTTACGCTCGAAATTATCATCGATCAGCATCAACCACCACCCCGTGGTCACAACCGAATTCCCTATCGTGTTATTGCCCATGATCACACAGGAAAAATAAATTTAGTCTTTTTTCATGCTCAACCTCTTTGGCTAAAAAAACAACTCCCCGAAGGAAAAAAAGTCATTATATCAGGAAAAGTTGAATGGTTTAATGGACAGCTTTCAATGGCGCATCCAGACTATATTGCCCCAAGCGAACAATCAAATCAGATACCTCTCATCGAACCTGTCTATCCCTCTACTGCAGGACTAACTGTAAAGACACTAAGACGCGCCATACAAAACACTCTTGATTTTATTCCTCTCCTCCCAGAATGGATAGATGAAAATGTAAAAAAGCAACAAAATTTTCCTTCTTTTTCTGTTGCTTTACGCCGTATCCATGCGCCCATTAACCCCAATGATCTATCCTTAGAAAGTACAGCACGCAAACGTCTTGCCTATGATGAATTGCTCGCTTGTCAATTGGCACTAGGACTCGTGCGTTTGAAAACTAAATCTCTTGTTGGCACTTCTCGACCATCAACAGGAATTTATACTAAAAAATTGCTTAATATCCTCCCCTTTCAACTCACAACCGGACAAAAAAAAAGCAGTAGAAGATATCGCAAATGATCTTGCTTCACCAGAACCAATGCTAAGACTACTTCAAGGTGATGTAGGCGCAGGAAAAACTGTTGTTGCATTGATGGCAATGGCACAAATTGCTGAAAATTCAGGACAATCAGCTTTAATGGCACCAACTGAAGTGCTTGCTAGGCAACATTTTGCCACCATCGCTCCTCTTGCCGAAAAGGTCGGATTACAAACAACGCTTTTAACAGGACGAGAAAAAGGAAAATTGCGGACAAATATCGTGAATGATATTCTGTCAGGTCAAGTTTCTATTGTTATCGGAACTCATGCTCTCATACAAAACAGCGTTACTTATAATAATCTCGCTTTAACCATTATCGATGAACAACACCGTTTTGGTGTCCATCAACGTATCGCTCTTACAGAAAAAGGCAATAAAGCTGATATGCTGGTTATGACCGCCACGCCCATTCCGCGCACACTTGTCTTAACAGCTTTTGGTGATATGGATGTCTCTAAAATTACCGAAAAACCAATGGGACGACAACCCATTACAACAGCAACGCTTTCTTTGAAACGTCTTCATGAGCTTATAGCGAGAATCGCAATTGCATTAGAAAAAGGAGAAAAGCTCTATTGGATTTGTCCTTTAGTAGAGGAATCGACAGCTCTTGATCTCACTTCAATTGAAAACCGCTTTGCATTTCTCCATGAGCGCTTTGGAGCACACGTTGGTATGATCCATGGAAAAATGTCTACAGCAGAAAAAGAAGCCGCTATGGCATCTTTTAAATGTGGAAATACACGTATTTTAGTTGCAACCACCGTCATTGAAGTGGGAGTAGATATTCCAGATGCTTCGATCATTATCATCGAACACGCGGAACATTTTGGCCTTTCACAATTGCACCAATTACGTGGACGTGTAGGACGAGGCGATAAAAAATCTTCCTGCATTTTGCTCTATAAAGATCCACTGACTAAAACAGCAGCAACACGCCTTAATATTATCCGCAATACAGAAGATGGTTTTGAAATTGCTGAAGAAGATTGGCGCCTACGAGGCGAAGGAGAACTTTTAGGTACAAAACAATCCGGAGTCCCTGAATTTCATATAGCAAACCTTGCAGTTCATAGCGATCTTTTGTCAATGGCAAGAAAAGATGCTCGTTTATTTTTACAACGCGATCCTCATCTTTCTTCTGAGCAAGGACAAGCTTTACGGTTGCTCCTTTATCTTTTCGGACACAACGATGCTGCACGCCTCTTACGAGCAGGATAACAAAAACCCTCTAATAAAAAACTTAAATACCTCTCTGTTCAAATATGATTTTCTCTTAGAATTACCCATAAATGATCTACGCAGTCTCTTACCATCTTTATGCTTCATGAACGAATAACAAATCAACTGCATTAAAACAGTAGAAGCAATATTGCGTCTTTTTTTACCATTATATTCACATAACTGATCTATTTTTTGATAGGTAAGAAAATATTTTTCGTTTTATCGTAAAGGATTTAGGAATAAAAAACCTTTCTTCAGTATTCTCGTTCAACAGAGAAAAATGAAAAAATAAGTTTCATTATAAATCAATTTCTTACACTTGATTATTCTCCAAAAGATTCAGAAATATACTTTTATTCAACCGTGACTGATTTTGCTAAATTACGGGGTTGATCAACATCTGTTCCTAATAAAACAGCCGTATGATAAGCGATTAACTGAACAGGGAGTGCATAAATAATAGGAGAAATAAATTCTGGAACATCTGGCAAAGTGATCGTTGATAAAGTCTTAAGACAAGCTACTTCTGCTCCCTTTTTATCGGTTATTAAAATAATACGACCATTACGCGCTACCACTTCTTGCATATTAGAAAAAGTTTTTTCAAACCACCGATCATAAGGTGCAACAACAATAACGGGTATTGTCTCATCCACCAGAGCAATTGGTCCATGCTTTAATTCACCTGCCGCATAACCTTCAGCATGAATATAAGAAAGCTCTTTCAGTTTAAGAGCTCCCTCCAAAGCAATCGGATAAGAAGTTCCACGTCCCAGATAAAGAACACTTTTTGCATTCACCAAATCACGACAAATACATTCAATTTTTCTCTCTAATTTTAAGACCTCATTTAAAATACGTGGAACTTCTGCCAACTGTCGAACCAGTTGCTTTTCTATTTGAGCCGAGAGATAGCCACGTTGTTTAGCCGCACTAAGAGCGAGTGAAGCAAGCGTTGCCAATTGACAGGTAAAAGCTTTTGTTGAAGCAACACCTATTTCCGGTCCGGCAAGTGTTGGGAGAATAAAATCAGCCTCCCTTGCCATTGTTGATTGCTCTACATTCACAATTGTTGCTGTTTTTACACCCCGCTCACGACAATAACGCAAAGAAGCCAATGTATCAGCTGTCTCACCAGATTGAGAAACAAACAGCGATAACACATCAGACGTTATAGGAGGTTCACGATAACGAAACTCGGAAGCAACATCATTATCAACACTTAAAGCGGCAAATTTCTCAAACCAATAGCGCGCAACTAAGGTTGAATAATATGCCGTTCCACAACTCGCAAAAAGAAGCCGATGAATATTTTTCCAATCAATCAAATTCTCAAGCGGTCGAACCGCATAATTTCCAAGATCAAGATAATGCGCCAAATTATGAGAAATCACTTCAGGTTGTTCAAACATTTCCTTGTGCATAAAATGACGATGATTACCCTTAGAAATCAATAAAGCCCCTTCAAGTAATGTCGTCACAGGACGTTTTACCGGTTGATTATTAGCATCATAAATTGTAACACCTTCCCGTGTGAGAACAGCCCAATCCCCATCTTCCATATAGCTAATATAATCAACGAATGGTGCCAAAGCTATGGCATCTGACCCCACAAAAAATTCATCTTTTCCATAACCAATTGCCAGAGGTGGACCAGAACAAGCCGCAATCATAAGGTTATCTTCACCTTCGAAAATAAGAGCAATAGCAAAAGCCCCCTGCAGCCTTTTCCAACTGGTACGTATGGCTTCTTGCGGAGAAAGACCATCTTTTAATGCACGCGTTATTAAATGTGCAATAACTTCCGTATCCGTCTCTGTTTCAAAGATACAACCATCCTCTATGAGTTCCTTTTGCAGTTCTACAAAATTTTCAATAATACCATTATGAACAATCGCAAGCTTTTCAGTCACATGGGGATGCGCATTGCGTTCAACAGCAATTCCATGCGTAGCCCAACGGGTATGACCAATCCCTAAACTTCCCTCCAGAGGTGTTTTTTTTAATTTTTCTTCTAAATGAACAAGCTTCCCCTCAGCACGTACACGATAAAGATGCCCATTATGGACCGTTGCCACCCCAGATGAATCATACCCTCTATATTCAAGACGTTTTAACCCCTCAACCAAAGAGGACGTAACACACCTCTTTCCAAGAACTCCAATAATTCCACACATTAAAAAGCTCCAACCCACATCTTAAGATTCAAATTTTACAAAACAATCCAACAGCCTTTATTTAAAACTATAAATAATAAAAATAATTCAAACATGGAATACGGCAATCTTTAAGAATAAATCTTCCATCCATCGTTAGATTAACACGAAACAAAAGAATAAGCTGAAAATAATCATTTTTTCTGTTTTTTTTCTAACAAACGCTCTCGAAATTTTGTCGCATAGCCCTCTTTTATAACCTGTCGTGCACGCCCAAAAGCCATACTGTTCATAGGAATATTTTCAGTAATAACACTTCCTGAAGCAACATAAGAGCCATCCCCTATTACCAATGGGGAAACAAGTGCCGTATTAGACCCAACAAAAGCATGATCACCAATCATGGTTTTATATTTGTTAAATCCATCATAATTGCAAGTAATCGTACCGGCTCCAATATTGGTATGTGCACCAATTTCGGCATCACCAATATAACTTAAATGATTGATTTTAGAAGATTCTCCTACCTTAGCTTGTTTGACTTCACAAAAATTTCCAATCTTTACGGACTTAGCCAACTCTGTTCCAGGACGCAAACGTGCATAGGGACCAATCTGTGCATCTCTACCAACCACAGCACCTTCGAGATAACTAAATGCATGAATAACCGCACCAGATTGTACTTTTACGTTTAACCCAAAATAAACATTTGGTTCTATCACCACCCCTGGTGCAATTTCTGTATCATAAGAAAAATAGAGTGTTTCTGGCTTTAAGAGTGTAACACCCGATAACATTAAATCGCGCGCTTTACGTTTTTGCCACAAAGAATCAGCCTCAGAAAGCTCAAGACCGTTGTTAATTCCTACAATATCTTCAAAAGGAACTTCAACAACACGCACATCTAATCCTTCGCGTGTTGCAAGAGAAGCAATATCTGTTAAGTAATATTCTTTTTTCACATTATTATTACCAACTTTCTCTAAAAGAGAAAGTGCATGTTTTCCACGCATAGCGAGTATTCCACCATTACAAAAAGAAATCTTTTTTTCTTCATCGCTAGCGTCTTTTTCTTCTACAATTGCAATCAATTGACCATTTTTCTCGAGAAGACGCCCATAACCTGTTGGATGTTTGGTATGAAAACCTGCAAAAACAACATCTGCTCCATCAGCAAGCTGTGCACGCATTTGGTGCAATGAATCTTGCTGAATGAGAGGAGTATCCCCAAAAACAATGAGCACATCATCCACCTCCTTTTGCAAAGCTAAACGAGCAGACAAAACAGCATGGGCAGTTCCTAAACGCTCTTTTTGTTCAAAAATCATTACATCTTTTACAAATGACTGAACAACGTGCGTAACCTCCTTAGCACCATATCCCACAACAACCGCTAATTGTGAAGAGCCTGCCAATTCTATTTGTTTTAGAACATGGCATATAAGAGGCAATCCAGCAATTTTATGAAGTACCTTAGGCAGAGACGATTTCATGCGCGTCCCCTCACCTGCGGCAAGAACAATAGAAAGACAACTTCTAACCATAAAAACACATAAGACTAACGAGAAAATCCAAAAAAAATCATAATATTGTGCCAACGAATATCTTCAATATAACTCAACGAAGGATAATGTTCTAAAAGCCAAAATGAAAGATCCTGCATAGAACCTGTTAAAAACAAAATCCCTGTAAGAATAAGAAAAACACCAATGATTTTTTCAACTTTTCCTAAATGAATACGAAAAGCTCCTAAAAATCGCATAAAACTGCTCGAAAATAAAGCTGCTAACATAAAAGGAATAGCAAGACCTAATGCATAAACCGCTAAGAGAACAGCTCCCTCTCCCACAGTTTCTTTTGTTCCAGCAAGCGTTATAATAGGACCTAAAATAGGGCCAATACACGGTGTCCAACCAAAGGCAAAAGCTAAACCGATAATATACGCGCCTAAAGGACCAGCAGGTGTTTTTTTGGTCTGAAAACGCGCCTCACGAAATAAAAAAGCGATCTTGAAAATCCCCAAAAAATTTAAACCAAAAATAATAATGACAATTCCAGCAGCAAGGGCAAACCAATCACGATAATAACCGATGAATTTCCCAATTGTACTAGCACTGGCACCTAAAGCAACAAAAACAGTCGTAAACCCAAGAACAAAAGCAATAACAGAAGATAATAAAGCCCACCGGATAAAGACTTTCTCATCAGGCTTTTCTGAACGAAAATCATCAATACCAACCCCTGCCATATAGCACAAATAAGGAGGAACTAACGGCAAAACGCATGGTGACAAAAAAGAGAGTGCCCCAGCAAAAAACACACCAACTGTTGAAATTTCAATCAAAATTCATACCCCGTCTTTCATCGTAGTTTACCCCCCCATGAACAACAATCAATCCACATCTTCATCAACTCGCTGCATATTTTCTTCATTCGCTATCACACTTATATCTTCATCATGACCAGAAACGACTGAAAAAACTTTTTGATAGATTTTATCTTTATTTTTAGCAATTGCAATATACTCTCCCTCCGCTAACACGAGTGAAACATACGCACCTACTGTTTCATAAACGATATCACCAGAATCATTGGCAAGAGACCAACTTGTATCTGCAAGCGCTTCTCCTCTTTCTTGTCGCACCAGCTTTAAGACAATCTGAGCGGCCTGATGTTCAAGAGTAACTTCTGTTATTTTACCCGCATCCACTTGAATATCCGAACGAGCCGTCGCATTAATAGAACCATAATGGGAAGCAACATGGTAGCGGCCAGCTTTTAAACGCACAACTGATTGGGGTTTAACATTTGATATAATTACTCCCGTATCATCATTTTCTTTTTCATCCTCATAAATGGTAAAACGGAGTTCCTTTTCATTCATTACGCCATTGAGCAGTGTTGCATTTAAAATGACACCACCAGCCTCAAGATTAAAGTTTTTTACAAGACTCTGCCCATTTTCTAAACGAATATGGCGCACAGCACTCATATGACCAAATGAGACATGAACAAGATAATTTCCTGGTTCGAGATCAAAACGTGCACTTCCCCCCTTATAGGTTGCCACTAATGGTAACTTATTATCAATCCCTAGAATAGGAGCATAAACCCGCCAGACAAGCCCTTTTTCAATATCCGGATGACTATTTGTTAATCGAGCATTCAAAATGAGTTGTGTTTGAGATGCTAAGTTTTCGTTCTCCTGCTTTTGAGTCTTTACAATAAAACTCCTTGATTGTCTCTGCTGCTGATCTTGCCCTTCTCCTGCTTCAGAAAAAGCACAGTGGCTCCAAGTCAATAAAGAAAGCGCCACGCACAACCATACACATCGGTGCACTATTTTTATAAGAATACCCATTTTTGCATTGTTGATCAACATGATCTTTTTTTCAAGAAACAATATCACACAGCCATCATTTTAAATTGAGAAACTTACACCACAACCACATGATGAAACAGCATTGGGATTGTGGATTTGAAAAGACTGCCCCATAAGATCATCAACAAAATCAATCTCAGCTCCTTCCATAAAAGGAAGTGATAGTAAATCAATAAACACAACTGCCCCGTCTTTTTTGAGAACGAGGTCATCTTCACACATTTCAGAAACCAAGTCATATTTATAAGAAAAACCAGAACACCCACCACCTTCAACAGAAATACGTAATGCTATTTTATCGGGTTCACGCAAAAGTATCTGTGCAATTTTTTTGGCAGCAATATCTGAAATTTTCACATTCATTTTATATATCCTTGCATTAAACCATCAAGAAAGAGTATCCTACACTCAAAGAGCAGTTTATTTCTCATAAACCACTCTCAATTTTAAGATGATAATAGACAGCTTGCAATGGATATAGGCAATATCAACTTCAATTACCAATCTCGAGCAGTATACAGTGCTCATCCACAAACAAGCCGTGGTCGATTATACCATGAAACGATGAGCACCACACGCTCACCTTTTCAACGAGATAGAGATCGTATTATCCATTCTAATGCATTTCGACGTCTTAAACATAAAACGCAAGTGTTTATTGCTGATGAAAGCGATCATTACCGTACTCGCCTAACCCATTCCATAGAGGTTTCTCAAATTGCAAGAACATTAGCCCGTGCCCTGTGTCTTGATGAAGACCTTGCCGAAGCCATTGCCCTTGTTCACGACTTTGGACACACACCCTTTGGCCATGCAGGAGAAGATGCTCTTAATGAAGCCATGGTACTTTATGGCGGCTTTGATCATAATGCACAAGCATTACGCATTGTAACAAAACTAGAACAGCGCTATGCAAATTTTGATGGACTTAACCTTACATGGGAAACCCTCGAAGGACTTGTAAAGCATAATGGTCCCCTTTTAGGTCCTCACGCAAAGAATAAGGAGGTTCCTATCGATATTTTACAATACAATGCAAAGCAAGACCTTGCACTCGATTGTTTTGCAGGGCTAGAAGCGCAATGTGCTGCTATTGCAGATGATATCGCATACAATGCGCATGATATTGATGATGGTCTACGTTCGCAATTTTTAACACTCGATCAATTTGAACATGTTCCACTAACAGCAGCAATATTAAAAGATATAACAGATGAGCATCCCCACCTCGACCAAGCGCGTCGCGGTTACACACTTGTACGAAGACAAATAACAACCATGGTTGAAGATGTTATCAAACAATCACAAGAAAATTTAGCACGCATCAAACCAACAAGCATAAACGATATTCACCAAGCAAAACAAACCATTGTCACCTTTTCACCGACAATGACCGTTTATGAAAAAGAACTAAAAAACTTTTTATTTAAAAATCTTTACTACCATGAACAAGTTCTTAGTCGTCGCAATGCAGCAAAATGCATTGTACAAAAATTATTCAATTGTTATTATGAAAATCCAAATACAATGCCTGAAAGTTGGCAGAGCAAAACAGTGCACTTAAAAAATCAAGAGTTAGCACGTTTGATTGCTGACTTTCTTTCAGGCATGACGGATCACTACGCTCTACGTGAATATCAGCGTTTATTTGACCATACAGATAATTTCGTTTAATGGCTTTTGGCATCATCATGGAAGCTAAATATGAATATCTTTAAAAACTTCGAAAAAAAAATTAAGAGATCAATTGAATTATCTGATATAAAAGGAAAAAATGGAGAAGATCTAGATTTATCAAAAATCACTGTTGATCCTCCGCGTGATTCCTCCCACGGTCATTTATCAACCAATGCTGCTATGGTGCTTGCAAAATCTATTGGAATCAATCCACGTGCACTTGCAGATAAAATCATAGAACTTCTTAAAAATGATTCCTCTATCGAAAATATAGATGTTGCCGGTCCTGGTTTTATAAACATAAAGCTTACAAAATTATTTTGGCAAGATGCTATAAAATCTATGCTTGAATTAGGCACTTCTTATGGTCGTATTCCAATGGGACAAGGAAAATGCGTCAATGTTGAATATGTCTCAGCAAATCCCACTGGACCAATGCATGTAGGACACTGCCGCGGAGCAGTTGTTGGGGATGTTCTCTCCAATTTGCTACAATTTACAGGCTATAACATTACAAAAGAGTATTATATCAATGATGCGGGTCAACAAATCGAAGTCCTCGCCCATTCGGTACTATTGCGCTATCGTGAAGCTCTTGGGCAAGAAATTAATGAAATTCCAGAAGGACTCTATCCTGGAGAATACTTGATACCATTGGGTCAATCGCTTGCTCAAGAGTTTGGTGACCAACTCCTCACGATGGATAAAGATGAAGCCTTATCTCTTGTGAAAGAACGTGCAATTCATGCAATGATGTCCATGATTCGCGAAGATTTGGCTGCTCTTAATATTTATCATGATATCTTTTTCTCTGAGCGAATGCTTTATGCAGATAATGCACGCGCCATTCGTAACACCATCAACGACCTCACTTTAAATGGTTATATCTACAAAGGAAAACTCCCCCCTCCCAAAGGACAAAATACAGAAGACTGGGAACCAAGCGAACAAACTTTGTTCCGTTCAACAAATGTCGGTGATGACCAAGACCGTGTTTTAGTCAAATCTGACGGTTCTTACACTTATTTTGCTGCTGATGTTGCTTATTTTCGGGATAAATTTAATCGTCATTTTGATGAAATGATTTATATTCTAGGCGCAGACCATGCGGGCTATGTAAAGCGGCTAGAGGCAATGGCAAAAGCAATTTCTGGGGATAAAGCTAAATTAAGTGTCTTCTTGTGTCAATTGGTAAAACTTTTTCGCAACGGTCATCCTGTACGCATGTCAAAAAGAGCAGGATCTTTTGTCACTCTACGGGATGTTGTCGAAGAGGTTGGGCGTGATCCTGTGCGTTTTATGATGCTATACCGTAAGTGTGAAGCACCTCTTGATTTTGATTTTGCAAAAGTAACAGAACAATCAAAAGATAACCCCATCTTTTACGTACAATATGCAAGTGCACGTTGTCACTCAGTCTTTCGTCAAGCACAAGAAGCGCTTCATATTAAAAGCTTTTCAAATAATACATTGATTGCCCATCTTCATCGATTAACAGATGACCATGAAATATTGTTAATACGCAAACTTTCTGAATATCCACGTATCATTGAACAGGCCGTAATTCATAAAGAACCGCATCGATTAGCGTTTTACCTTTATGACCTTGCCTCCAGCTTTCACACCCATTGGAATAAAGGGAGTGAAAATCTCAATTTACGCTTTATTCAACCTGATGATAAAGAGTTATCCTTTGCAAGATTAGGATTGATACAAGCTGTTATCAATATTTTATCATCAGGGCTTACCATCATAGGAGTCGAAGCACCCATAGAAATGCGTTGAAAAAGTTCTATAAATACATACAATAGGTACTCTATTGATAAACTTTTTCATGTATCCTTGCATGAGAGGGGGAAAATTTATAATTTTAATATAACAAATCAAAATCAACCATTGATTGCACGTAAGTGCAAACCATCATGTGAGAAAAGCTATGAGCGATAACGATCGCAAAAATCTACACGAAACAAAACACGATCATGAACACCATGATCCTTTAGAAAGGCTTACGCGCATTTTTAATCCGCACAAACAAAGCGGAAACCAAAATGAGCAATCGTCTTTAAAAACAGAACGATCAACATCTCACCCCGAAACATCATCCCATGATGATGATTTTGATTTCTCCTTTCTAGAAGAGGAACTTGAAAAAAATTTAGCACATGACTTACCGTTTGATGATCAAAAAAACAATGGGACTTGCATGCAACCAGCAACGCAACAGCCTCAGATATTGCACAATCTTCTTCTTTCAACCATTCAAAACAAAATAATTTATCTGAAGAGAAATATTCTTCACCTAGCAGTCATGATGAAGAACAAATTTTAGATGAGCTTTCTCCATTACCAATCCCAAAGAATCAATCACATCAACAGAAAAAAACAGCAACCAATGCTGATCCTTTTCTTGAAAAAAGTAATCTTATGTCACAATCAGAATCAGAAAATTTCTTTTTTGATAAATCTGAAAGGCACGAAAATAAGAGAGAGACGCCAGAAGATGTTGAACAAACCAATCGTTTTTCACAAATAAATTCACAACAACCTGAGACTACGAATATACAAAAAACTTATGAGGACAATCAAAACCTCTATGACACTCCTATAAACCATCCCTATAAAATTTCAGCTGATCAAGAAAATTGGATTAAAAAAGATTATCCTGATGTCTCCTCTTCTACAGAGGAAAATGAGTTTTTCTCATCTTCTAATCTTGTGTCAGAAAGACAAAACACTGCAAGAAATCAAACAACAAGTACCTTCTCCTCACCTTTAGATTCTCCACCAGTTGATAGACAATCTTATTTAAAGGGAGCTTCACAAGAAGATCATACAACCAATTATCCCCATTTTTTTGCAGCTCCCCCCTCACAACAAGAAACTTATGGCGAAAAAGTTCCGATATATGATGAGGCTCGAGCCCAATACATCAATAACGCCGAAGGTGCCTCTAACCCAAATAGAGAAATTTCATATAATGAAAATAATTTAGATGAGTTTCTTTCCTCATCCCCCTCTTTAAATACAAAACAAACGGATGGCTTTTTTGCCCATAACTATACGCACAGAGATACTCCCCCTCCCAATGTTGATACTTATAAATTTTCAGAGGAAATCGTAGAAAAAACTGGTCCTATTATGGTTCCAGAAGTCCCGTATGAAGCGCCAGAATATGATGTGCCAACTAATGGTGGTTTAGAAGAAGAATTTGCTGATGTACTCAATGTAGGGAATGTCCCAACGGATAATTTTTCTCAACAAAAACAGAAAAACGAGGTTTTTAGTGAAGTTTTTCATCAGTCTATGCAAAATTCAAAAGAAGGTGTTTATATAAACTCTAAAGAACAAAATTCCGACTATTTTTCTTCTGCCAATATGGAATATAATTTTCCCTCTTTTAGCGAGAATTCATCATACACAAACTCAGATGAGGTTCCCACACCTCCATCAGCTCCTCCTCCCTTAAAAAGTTTTATTTTTGGTAAAACTTTCATTAAAGGTTTTTTTATACTTATTTTAATAGGACTTGGGTTTGCTGGTTATTCTCATTTTTTTATGCCATCACAAAAAAATGAAGAAACGGTCATTATCCACGCTGATAATACGCCTTTTAAATTCAAACCAGAAACAACTGAAACGAAAAATGATGTTGCACATAATTTAGATATTTATAAACAAACAACTGAACAAAATGAGAAACAAGAAAATACACAACAATTTCTTATTGATAACTCTGAACAACCTGAAAATTTAAAAGAATTAAACCCTGAAGAATCTTCAAGCGTTTCCTCATCGTCTTTAAATGAATCTGATGTTGAAGATGCAGTCACAGAAGCCATAAATCATACTATTCCAATGCGAGAAGTACAAACTGTTATTGTCAATCAAGATGGTACAGTTACACTAGCCCCCGCGCATCAAACAAACAGCAAAACTGCTGCTCAATCTGAAGAAAGCATTGATCAAACTTCTAATGAACTTCAAGATTCGTCCCTTGTTTCGTCGCATGATTCTGATATAAACGACCAAGAAAGAGATCATGATCTCAAAAATAATATTGATAAAATAATCGCAGAAAATAATTCTAGCTCAAATATTGAAGAAAAATTTATCCCTATCCCTTCCCATGCAGAAAGAAATACACAAGTTGAAACACCAGCCGCGTCTCGCCCCATATCACCAAACAGAGTCGCAGCACAAAATTCAGAAAGTTATTACGTACAACTTGCATCTCAACCAACGTATGAGCTCGCTAGAAATTCTTTAAAAAATATGAAATCTAAATTTGGATTCCTTATCGGTGCCCGTTCTTTAAATATTCAATCCGCTTTTATACCAGGAAAAGGTACTTATTACCGTGTTCGGATTCAAGCGCAAGACCGTAATGAAGCCATAATCCTTTGTGAATCCATTAAAAGTTCTGGTGGAAGCTGCTTCATCACACGCTAAACCAATAATGCAACGGTTTTAACAACCGTTGCATTATTTATTTCCATACCATTTAATTACTTATCAAAAACTTCAGAAATTAAAATCATTCCTCTCTTTTTTATGTCTTTGTGCTGACTTTATTCCTTAATCTACGTCGATTTTCGCCCTATCTAAAAGATTATATTTACGAAAAAATTACTCCGTACCCTTATAGGTATAAGGTACAGGAGGAAGCGAATTTAAATCTTTTTTGGGCGTTGTTACACTTTGGCTTGTTTCTGGGGTATTATAACGCGAACTATGTTCAGGAGATTTTGCAAAAAAAGATCCTAAAAAACCAAAAATAAACCAGATAATAACCATCGCAAGAAGAATAGCAAAAATACCCTTAGCGATTGAAACAGGTTGTTCATGACCTCTTCTTTCTGCGGACATACGTTCTTCATATGTGTGATAATTTTTATCAATCATAGTGGATTCCTTTTCTCAATTCCCTTACCTTTAAATTTCTAGAAAATATGCATATATGCAATTATTCAGATACTTATTGTGAGAAAACGATAATTATAAACAAAAGTTCCAGTTTACTTCATAAAGTTGAGAAAAAGAAGCGAGGATAGAATTAAAATATCTACCCTACTCTAGCCTTTGAATTCTATAATAAACCCCTTTGTATTCTATAATAAAACATTGACACAAAGGTTTTGTTAATAATAGAGTTATAATCAAAATATTTCATTATTTTTATTAATAAAAATGAAACATACTCAAAAGGTTTTTTATGAAATCTCCCATATCATCGCTTCCCTTTAAAATAGAAAAACACCCATCTCCTCTGTCAGAAGAAAAATATGAAGAAATTTTAAAAAGTCCCGGTTTTGGTCAATTTTTTACAGACCACATGTGTACTATTCAATGGACTGAAGACAAAGGCTGGCACAATGCCGTCATTTCTCAATACAAAGCTTTAGAAATTAACCCTGCAAGTACCGTTTTACATTACGGACAGGAAATTTTTGAGGGTTTAAAAGCATATCGTGCAAAAGATGGACGCATCTTGCTCTTCCGTCCTGATGCCAATGCACAACGCTTTATAGAATCAGCACAACGTTTAGCTATGCCAGAATTGCCAAAAGATATTTTTCTGGATGCCGTTCATCAATTAGTAAAGATTGATCAAAAATGGGTTTCTGATCAGCCCAACGCTAGCCTCTATATCCGTCCATTTATGTTTGGCAATGAAAACTTTTTGGGAGTCCGCCCTTCTCAAGAATATCTTTTTTGTGTCATAGCCTCTCCAGTTGAATCCTATTTCAAAGGAGAAGAAAAATCTGTCAGCGTCTGGATTGAAACAGATTATAGTCGTGCCGGTCCAAGAGGAACAGGGGCTGCCAAATGTGGTGGAAACTATGCAGCAAGCTTACTGGCACAAAAAACTGCAACTGAAAATAATTGTAGCCAAGTACTCTTCCTTGATATGATTGAACATAAATGGATTGAAGAACTTGGTGGTATGAATGTCTGCTTTATTATGGACAATAATACACTTGTAACCCCCCCACTTAATGGAACTATCCTTCCAGGGATAACCCGTGATTCAATCTTAAGGTTAGCTCAACAAATGGGATTAAAAATAGAAGAGCGTCCTTATTCTTTTACAGCGCTTCAAGAAGATGCAAAGAGTGGACACCTTAAAGAAGCCTTTGCTTGTGGTACAGCTGCCGTTATCACATCAATTGGTCGTTTTAGATATAAAGGGGGAGAATTTATTATTGGAAATGAAACAGTTGGAGAAGTTACAAAGCAGCTTCGTACACAATTGGTTGGCATTCAAAAAGGGAACATAGAAGATAAAAATGGCTGGGTACATTCTGTCCAGATCTCATAATATTTAAGGTATTCTCATATCTATAAACGCTTCCATGAAAGTAGATTCATGGAAGCGTTTTTCCTAGAAAAACTCTCTCTATTTTTAGTGACAAAAAAGAAAGCATTAATCAAATTTCGAATGATTTCTATGCTTTGCTTTAATATTACGGACTGTACCCGTATGGGAGCGCATTACGAGAGTTTCCGTTTGAATGTAACGAGATGTAAATTTAACACCAGAAAGCATATTGCCATCTGTCACCCCTGTTGCTGAAAACAAAACATCACCCTTTGCCATTTCTTCCATTGTATAAACCTTATTGGGATCACTAATCCCCATTTTAGCTGCACGAGCAATTTTCTCTTCTGTATCAAGCAGCAAACGACCTTGCATCTGTCCTCCAATGCAGCGCAAAGCAGCAGAAGCTAAGACACCTTCAGGTGCTCCACCAATCCCCATATAGATATCAATACCTGTTTCTTCTGGATCAGTTGTATCAATAACAGCAGCCACATCTCCATCCCCAATCAAGCGAATCGACGCCCCTGTCGCTCGTACTTCATTAACCAATTTTTCATGACGAGGTCTATCCATAATACAAACAACAATCTGATTAACAGTCACTCCTTTAGCCTTCGCAAGAGCATGTATATTATCGGTAGGACAAGCATCTATATCGACTACTCCCTTTGGATAACCAGGACCAATAGCAATTTTGTTCATATAAACATCAGGGGCATAAAGGAGATTACCCTTTTCAGCAATTGCAACTACTGCCAAAGAATTGGCAATATTTTTAGCACAAAGTGTTGTACCCTCTAGTGGATCAAGTGCAATATCGATCGCCAATCCACTTTGAAGACCTACTTTTTCTCCAATATAAAGCATAGGCGCTTCATCCCGCTCACCTTCACCAATCACCACTGTACCATCAATAGGCAATCGATTAAGTTCCTGCCGCATTGCATCTACAGCAGCTTGATCCGCTGCCTTTTCATCGCCACGTCCGCGCCAGCGTGCAGCAGCAACAGCAGCACGTTCAGTAACACGTACCAATTCAAGCGTCAAAATACGATCAAGTCCATTTAAAATCTTCTGAGTTGTGGGCATATGAAAAAATCCTACCGAATGAATACCAGAAAAAATATGAGTCCTTATTAAATACTAAGAATAAAGTTTTTTGGCAAAGATGAAAATTTTCCACAAGAGATAAAAGAACTCAAGCGTGCTTTTTTTATTATCAAGAAAGTTATCAATTCTTTGCCATAGGTTCAATACGAATAAATTGAGATTTTGCAACAAGATGTCCATCTTTTTCAATTTCTGCAAGTGCCTGTCGTACATTCACCTCTGTTGTTTCGTGCGTAATTAAAATAATTGTTTTTTCAATTTGATCTTCTACAAAAGATCTTTGAACAATCGACTCCAATGAGATGTGATTATCAGCCATATGCCTTGCGACCTCGGCAAAAACACCAGTACGATCATGAACATTTAAACGAATAAAATAACCACCTGCATGATGCGAAATACGTGCTTTTTTATGAGGAGCAAGTTCTAATGCTGGACGTCTTAAAACAGGTGCATACTGAAAACCAGAACGTGCTTTTGCTATATCAGCCAAATCACCAATAACGGCTGATGCTGTTGCCTTTCCTCCGGCGCCAGGACCAGAAAACAGTAATTCACCTAATAAATCACTTTGAATAGAAAGAGCATTGGTTACACCATTTATCTGTGCAATCATTGAGGATGTTGGTACCATTGTTGGATGAACGCGTTGCTCTATTCCAGAATCCGTTTTTAATGCAACCCCTAAAAGCTTAATCCGATACCCCAATTCATCAGCTGCTCGAATATCAATTTGCGAAATATTATGAATTCCTTCAACATAAACATCATCTAACGAAACAGCAGTTCCAAATGCCAAGCTTGTCAACAAAGCTAATTTATGAGCAGTATCATTTCCCTCAATATCAAAACTTGGATCTGCTTCAGCATACCCAAGTCTCTGTGCATCTGCTAAACAATCTTTAAATGAAAGACCTTCCGTAAACATACGTGTTAATATATAATTACAGGTTCCATTGAGAATACCATAAATTCGCGATATGCGATTACTAACAAGTGATTCTCTCATCGCTTTGATAACAGGAATCCCCCCTGCAACAGCTGCTTCAAAATGAAGAAAAACACCTTTTTTTTCTGCAATTATAGCCAGCTCTACTCCATGTCGAGCAAGAAGAGCTTTATTGGCTGTTACAACATGATGTCCCGCCTCAAGCGCTCTCTTAACAGCGGTATACACCACATCCAATTCACCACCAATTAACTCTACAAAAACATCAATCTCATCAGAAGCAGCCAACTCCACAGGTGAATCAAACCATTTTATACCACTAAGATCAATTCCACGATTGCGACCTTTATCACGCGCACTAACAGCAACAACTTTGATGAATCGCCCACATTGACAAGCTAAACTATTCGCTTTTTCACATAGAGTTCGAACAACTGAAGTACCAACTGTACCAAGTCCCGCAACACCAACCTTTAAAGCTTCTGCCATTATTAACCACTGATCCCTATCTTCATTGAAAAATCGTTTAAATGATGTGCCAATCAACACAAAAAGTACTTATGTTCATAAGAACAAAAGAAATACCCTGCTCTATTTATTTCATTTTCTCTAATAGAATTATCCCCGCTTGTTCAATCAACATTCCTAAAAATATAATATTTATTGTCTTCAAAGATTTCAGAATCTTTATAAAATATCTAATTCAGAATGAAAATCTGTAAAACAGATAAATGCAAGTTTCCATAAAAAAAGTTCTAAAAAATAATCAATAACAAGTTAAAGAATATTGAAGACTTGGTAAGAAAGAATAAAAACATCTCTTCTAAATCAACAAGTATGGAACAAAAAACATTCTTTCATATGATAACTTAGGGAATGGATAAAATGAAAGTAGATCAGTAAATGATAACACATTCCTTCCTACCATTCCATAGCTTTAACTATAAATCTTTAATGCAAAAATCTTAACGCACTCATATATCAAAATAGAACCTTACATTAAAGTAAAAAACAAGACTTAATATGCGCACACCCTAATTCTGAAATATTATAAATATGGAGAATAAATTTGCAAAATTCGAATATTTTATCTCAACTTATTGCACCTCTTTAAAAAACTAGCGAATTGAAATGAGAAAAAACTCAATCTACCCTTTATCCACACTAATTCATTTTCAAATCAAGAACCTTCTCAATATGTAAAAGAGCAAATGAATGGTTTTTAATTTTAAAAATTTTACAGACATGTAAAAGTAAATATAAAAAAATATTTTCTTCATATATTCTATAAAAATTGATTTAATATTTTCATTTTTAGCATACAGATATCTATTTATATTTTGTTAAACTGCAAATAATCTATGGATTGTTCATAGAAAAACTTTTGTATTATTTGTTAATTTGGTAATAAATATTTTCTTTCTACTTCATAAATTATACAGTTTTTGCTTTATGATAAACTCAAATGAGAAATCTTCTGTATAAAGGCTCTTTCAAGCAAGTTAAATAATATTCTCATGTGGTGAGCAAAGATAACAAGCGATAAAATATGCAAAAAATAAATACATTAAAAATGCTGTTTTTGATCATTTTTGCCTACTCCTCAAAACTGAAAATATCATTCCCTGAGATGATACCCACATCAAAATTTTCTATCAATCATGATAACTTTATATTTTTTCTACAAAAAATCTTAGAAAATAAAATGATCTAAACAGGAATCGCTCAAAAATTATTCAATAAAACACACTTTTTTCAAAAAAAATGACACAGAGGGCTTGCGAAGTAAAAAGATCCTCTCTATAAGCCTCATCATTGGTTTGCGCCCATCGTCTAGCGGTTAGGACATCGCCCTTTCACGGCGGAAACAGGGGTTCGATTCCCCTTGGGCGTACCATGTTTCTTTTTTCTATGTGTAATATATTCATTTTATTTGTGTTTTTAAAAATGAGGGATGCATAAATAAAAATGAGGGAATAAGATTTTAAAAGGAATATCTTCGTAAAAAGGATACAAGAATCATTAGGTGATTAATTTCTTTGTTGCATTTCGAGGATAGTGCTTTACTGCGCATAGTTAATAACAATAAGAATCGATAAAACATAAGAATTAGAAGATTCTAGCTCGCGATACGGTAATTTTATAAGTCATATTCTTGCGTATGCTGTTAATTTTTAAATTAAAACCAGCCGCATCATTTATACGTTTTTTTCAACCTTCAAAATTGAAGTTTATCTCAAACGCATTTTATATGAAGCATTTCTAATTACAGTGCCTTTGTTATCACATTAAACTTTTTATAAACAAACAGACCATAAGCTTAGAATTGAAATAGCAATATAAAAATAGTTTCTTATTCACCTAACACAACAAATCAAGAAACTATAATTCAGAATACGATCAACTTATTAAATGGAATCTCTGATAATAAAAATGCATAATCCCTATCCCCCGGTGATCTAACTACCTTATCTATTAAACAGATTCTTCATCAATCATCGAATAATTATAGATTTGCAAACACATCACTTCTTTTCAAAAATTAAACCCTCCAACAAAATTTTACACTCTATTGATAATATATTCTAAAAGCTCATATTTGAATGCTTTTTTCCCTTGTTTTTACTTTTCATTATAAACTTGAAAGTGTTATACAAGTAGTATCGCTTAAAAGAAAAAGGATTTCTAATGGTAAAGATCAAAGTAGAAAACCCCGTTGTTGAACTTGATGGGGATGAGATGACCCGCATCATCTGGAAATATATCAAAGATAAATTAATCCATCCCTACCTCGACATTGATCTAAAATATTATGATCTTTCCGTCGTAAATCGTGATGCAACCAATGATCAGGTAACTATCGATTCTGCCAATGCTATCAAAAAATATGGGGTTGGTATAAAATGCGCAACCATCACACCTGATGAGGCACGCGTTAAAGAATTTAACCTAAAAAAAAATGTGGAAATCACCTAATGGCACAATCCGCAATATTTTAGGAGGAGTCATTTTTCGCGAACCCATTATCTGTAAAAATGTCCCTCGCCTTGTTCCTAACTGGACAAAGCCAATTATTATCGGACGTCACGCTTTTGGTGATCAATACAAGGCAACAGATTTTAAATTTCCAGGAAAAGGGAAATTAAGTATTAAATTTGTCGGTGATGATAATCAAGTTATTGAACATAATGTTTTTGATGCTCCAAGCGCAGGGGTTGCCATGGCTATGTATAACCTTGATGAGTCAATTCGTGATTTTGCCCGCGCATCCTTTAATTATGGACTACAACGGAATGTTCCAGTTTATCTTTCAACAAAAAATACCATTCTAAAAACTTACGATGGTCGTTTTAAAGATATCTTTCAAGAAATATTCGATACGGAATTTAAAACTGAATTTGAAAACCGTAAATTATATTACGAACACCGTCTTATTGATGATATGGTTGCTTCTGCATTAAAGTGGTCAGGTGGATACGTATGGGCATGTAAAAACTATGATGGTGATGTCCAATCTGATATTGTTGCCCAAGGCTTTGGTTCTCTGGGTCTCATGACTTCTGTTCTCATGACACCTGACGGCAAAATTGTTGAAGCAGAGGCAGCACACGGCACCGTAACACGCCATTATCGTCAGCATCAAAAGAATGAAGAAACATCAACGAACTCTATTGCATCTATTTTTGCATGGACGCGTGGACTAGCGCACCGTGCTAAACTAGATAACAATGAGAAGTTAAAAAACTTTTCCACGACATTGGAAGAAGTTTGTATTAAAACCGTCGAAGAAGGTTTTATGACCAAAGATCTCGCACTTTTGATTGGGCCTAAACAAAAGTGGCTTTCTACAACAGGTTTCCTCGATAAAATTGATGAGAATCTCAAAAAAGCAATGAGCAATTAAGTTATTACTTAAATTAAAATTCAAAGCTCTAAACAGAGCTTTGAATTTCTCTTGGCAAATTCAAAGAAGTACCTTATAAGTAAAAAGAGGATAGATTTTTATTAAATAGCAAACAACAGTGAAAAAACAGGGCTGGTCTGCGCTTTTATTGGGTAAAAATGGTCTTTGCTTTTTAACGTTTACAGGTGGAGTTGTGTTACACGCCACCAACGTTTATATTGTTATTACTATTTTACCCTCTCTTATGAATCATATTGGCAGTGAAATATATTATTCTTGGGTGGCTACTGTCTTTATTACAGCTTCACTCGTGGGTACTTCACTTGCAACAAAAATATTAGGGAAATTAGGTCCTCGCAATGCGTATGTTATTTCTGGACTTATCTTCACCCTAGGCACTTTTATGTGCAGCATTTCTTCATCTATGCCATTGTTTTTAATAGGACGCTTTATTCAAGGATTTGGAAGTGGTTCTTTGTTATCCCTATCCTATTCCATGGTACGGATTGTTTTCAGCCCATCTTTATGGTCACATGCATTAAGTATTATCTCTGGAATGTGGGGAATATCAACCTTGTTAGGACCAGCAATCGGGGGGCTTTCTGTATATTATGGGCTATGGCGAGCATCCTTTTTGATCATTGGCGTATTAGCTATATTTTTCTCACTCATCGCCTTTAAATTTTTACCAAAAAAGAATGAAAACGATGTTCCAACACCCCCTCTTCCTCTTCTCCAGCTTTTCACACTCACCTTATTGATTTTTATTATTTCTGTTGGAGGGGCTATGGAGTCTACAATAGCAAAAATTTGCGGATTAGTTATCGGACTTAGTCTTCTTTTTGTTCTAGCAAAAATCGAATCATCTACCCCTCATCCTATGTTGCCTCGCAAATCCTTTTCTTTCTCTTCTGAAATCTTTTCTGTTTACGCATTGATACTCGTTATGACAACAGTCGTATACAGTATAGAACTTTATTTTCCACTTTTTCTTCAAGAGCTTCATGGGCAAGCTCCACTTATTGCTGGTTATATAGCAGCACTTATGAGCCTAGGGTGGACATGTGGAGCCATCTCAAGTGCTGGTCTCTCCACAAAAAAAATTCGCAACATCATTGTATACTCGCCCCTATTAAAACTGTTAGGCATAATGATTCTTTTATGGCTCATCCCAACAGAAGTTTCCGCGCTTGAATATATTTTTATTATTTGCTTAGCACTGTTTTCTATTGGAATCAGTGCGGGCATAGCATGGCCACATTTGCTCACAAGGATCTTACAATGTGCAAATGATGAAGATGCTCTCCGTGCCAGTGAATCCCTTACCTCTGTACAACTATTTTCAGCAGCCTTAAGTGCAACTCTAGCAGGAGTCATCACCAATCTTGCAGGCCTCTTTAATCCTGGAGGAACAATAGGAATGATCTTAGCAGCAAAAACTCTTCTTATAGTGCTCATGGGTCTTTTATTTTGTCTTGCTATTCCATTAGCACTGCGCATTTCTTACTTCATATTGAAAAACCCAACAGGACATTCCAATAACTAAAAATAAATATAAAAATTCCTTCTTCATTTAAAAAATGAAAAATATTAAGCATGCTTCTCCATATACCATGAGATGCAAAAAACCATTAATCCACACAAAGTTAGAACACTTCCTAAAACAGCTGTATATTCATAACTATAGCCCAATTTTAAAACTAATGCTCCAGATTCAGCACCAAGAGCGTTGGCAATATTAAAAGCAGACTGCATTAATGCTCCTGCCAAAATCTGTCCCTGTAGTGCAACATCCATAATTTTTGTTTGTATAGAAGGCATAGCAGCAAAAGAAGTTCCAACAAAAAAGCATCCTATTGCCGCTGTTAACGGAGCATAGGATAAAAAGAAAAAAAGAAAAAAAACAAATACGCTCCAAAGCATAGAGAAAAATATCATCGGTGAAATGCCAATTTTAACAGCTAATTTAGGCCCCAAGAGATTTCCTATCACCATTCCCAATCCAACTAACGGCATAATAAATGGTACCCACTCAAGTGAAACACCAGAAATATGCATTAATGTTGGCTTGATATAAGTGAAAACAGAAAATAATCCTGACGCTCCCACCGACACCATCAACAAAAGAAGCCACACCTGCTTTTGCTTTAATACACCCATTTCTTGCAAAGGATTCGTTTTTGGAAAACTTGAATCACAAGGAAAAAAATTCCAAATAAGCAAGCTACACAATAAAGCAATCATACCCACAAGGATAAAAGCAATCTGCCAACCAATAAGTTGACCAATCCAAGTAGCACTGGGTGCTCCCAAAACGGTTGCAATTGTTAAGCCGAGCATAACATATCCAACAGCTTTAGAACGTTCTTTCATTTCTACCATTGAAGAAGCAACCATAGCCGCAAGTCCAAAATAGATTCCATGGGGAAGTCCACTGAGAAAGCGTAATACTACTAATATGCTAAAATCAGAAAAAAAGGCACTAGCAATATTTGCTAAGGCATAAAAAAGCATTAATCCCATCAAAACAGTTTTGCGTGATACCTGAGCTGTTGCCACAGCTAAAAGAGGTGCTCCAATCACAACTCCTAATGCATAAGCAGAAATATATTGACCAGCGGTAGGAATATCAACATAGGAACTTCGTGCCATCTCTGGCAGTAGCCCCATTGCGACAAACTCTGCAGTACCAATAGCAAAACTCCCCACGGCAAGAGCTAAAATTATTAAACGCCGTATTCTCGAATCAATTCCCAATGCAAGAACCTTTTGTTGATAAAAATCCTCCATACTATCACTTCTGGATAGGAGTTTTAACTGTAAATATCTGTAATACACACAAACAAAAATTCAAAACATTATTATACGCATGCCCAATAGTCCCCAATAAAGTTTTAGAAATATTTTGATATATAAAGCATTTTATAGAGTTTTAAGTAAGATTCTTTAATGGAAAATCTTTGAAAACCTCAAGATCATAGACGTATTCACCTATTTCTATCAGATCTACCAGATAATAAACTTTGTCTCCTCTTTTCAGCCATTGTAATTTTACAGTGAAAACTTTATTTTGCAACGATATACTATATCCTATAAATAATTCTAAAATTTGCCGAAGAATGCATTTCAAACAAGTGAATAATATCTCATCATTATCTTGATACAAAGATAAAACTTCTCCCCCAAAATTATTGTTGCTTTATTTTGCTACCTGAATACAGATTCCCCAAATCGATAAGCTATAATTTCAACTTTAGGCCATTCTTATAAATTATTATAGAGTCTTTTAAAAATTCTCATGATAATAGTGCTTGGTTTCTAGATTTATTAAATACCCTCTTTTAGACATCTTTACCCCTCCCTCATCTAACAGAGGAATCGCATCAGATATCTAACTCACTATCTGTAAATTAAAATATTCACGTAAATATATTATGATTATTTTCAGATAAATTCTATAAACAAAGCAAAAAACAAATATAATAAATTTTTTATAAGTATGTTTATTGATGTTTTATAAACATGACAATTACCGTGATTAATATTTAATTTATTATGACATAATATCTATATTTTTATTATATAAATAATATTACATAAATCTATTTTAAAGAATATTTATATATAAAAACTTAAAAAATAAAATTATAACATTTTAAATGTTGTAATTTTATTTTAGTTTTATTTTAATTTTCTAAAAATTTATCTGTTCGATTGTATATAATCCATTCTTTACCTTTAGTAATAAAAAACACAAAGTAGCTCATAAAAATACAATTTTCATACTTCTTTAAGAGTTCGCTAACGCCTCATTAACATTGTTGCTGTAAACAGTCATCAGAAACAGAAAAACTGTTTTTCTCCGGATCAGGTAGCGCGTACCGGAGTAACAGTTTCTGTTTTTATCTAGTAATTAGAAAAAGAATATGTGCCCTATAAAACCGCACTGTTATATCCTAAGATAGTGGAATTTTATAATTTTGGAAGATGTTTCTAATTTCATTTTTTAGCTAAATTTGTAAGTGTGAGAATAAATTCAATAAAAAAATGAGGTGCTATATTACGATTAATATTTTAGCGTCCTTGTGCCCATAGAGCACGCGTTTCAGCGCAAAAATCGGCATAACAGCCTTCCTCAATGGCATCACGAATTCCCTGCATAAGTTGTTGATAATAAAAAAGATTATTCCACGTCAACAACATCCCCCCAAGAGATTCACCAGATTTAATCAAATGATGCAAATAAGCACAACTATAATCATGTGCTGCTGGACAAAGTGACTGTGGATCAAGAGGAAGTGGATCTTCTGCATAACGCGCATTACGCAAATTAATTCTACCAAAGCGGGTAAAAGCTAAACCATGACGTCCTGCACGCGTCGGCATAACACAATCAAACATATCAACACCACGAGCAACACTTTGTAAAATATCATCAGGTGTCCCTACTCCCATAAGATAGCGTGGTTTATCCTCTGGTAAAATCGGACAAGTAGTATCCAATACTGCTGTCATAACACTCTGCGGCTCACCAACAGCAAGCCCTCCAATAGCGTAACCTTTTAAATCTATTTCTTTTAATGCTTGAGCAGAACGTTCACGCAGTTTCATATTATCACCACCTTGAACAATCCCAAACAATGCTTTATCTGGCTGCTCTCCAAAAGCTGTTTTACAACGCAGCGCCCACCGCAATGAAAGTTCCATAGCTTCTTCCATTTCTTTTTCAGTTGCGGGTAATGCAATACATTGATCCAACTGCATCTGGATATCCGCACCAAGAAGTTCTTGAATTTCGATAGAACGCTCTGGACTCATTTCATAGTAGGCTCCATTAATGTAAGAACGAAAAATCACACCTTGTTCAGTAATTTTACGGATTCCCGCCAATGACATAACCTGAAAGCCACCAGAATCGGTTAAAATAGGTCCGCTCCAGCGTGAAAATTCATGTAATCCTCCTAAACGCGCAACACGTTCAGCTCCTGGACGTAACATTAAATGATAAGTATTCCCCAAAATGATATCTGCACCAAGATCACGAATTTGATCCATATACATAGCCTTAACGGTTCCTGCCGTCCCAACAGGCATAAATGCGGGTGTACGAACACATCCTCGCCCCGTTATAATTTCGCCTCGACGTGCATACCCATCTTGAGCAATTTTTCTATAATGAAATGTCTTTATCATAACTCTCGTCTTTTTGATTCCATCAATGCATATCTCTATAGAAAGAAAAAAGATATCCCCTTACGAGCATTGTCAAAAGCTTTATGAATTAATTTTTGATTCGCTCAATATTGTAATCAGCATCAAAAATTAAACGAGATAAAAGAACATTTCTTGTTAAGAAACCACCATAATAAAAGTGATAATCTAGCTCCCAAAAAATAGTAAAATCCTTGTAATACCATACCTCAAAATACCTACGCTTATCCTTAACAGAACTGCAAAATTATTATCACAATAATTTCATCTTCACATACTTCCATAAGCAGTAACTTTGTACCCATAGAAGAAAATTTTGAACGCATTGTACAGCTTACATATTCTTTAACTTTTACAGATAAAAATTTTTCATCTACTGGGCACAGCGATCCTCACGCTTAATAAAAACGCAAATGAGCATAATCACTTATCCACTCACAATATTGAGACAGCTCTTGGCATTAGAGATAATTCACAAAAGAAATTAAAGTGTAAATAAAAATACTTTAAAAAACTAAAAATGCTTTTTGTAAAGATTCTCAAATACAAAAAGCTCTATCGTAACATTAGAGGCTGAAAAAGCGTATGATGGTACCCGCTTGCTCCTTCATAAGCTTTAAAGAAGGTGGTACATAATAGATTTTATACTATTTATAGCTTTAAAACTATACATGCCATGAATATCATCGTGGAAGTGAACGTTGATATGTACTAAGAAATGCTTCTTAAAAAACACGTAAATACGCAACACAAGTGTATTCCGTTTGGAGCATTCCTCTATTAAAAAACGAGAAAAATAAAAGCGTAAGTCCATGCATAATCTTCATTATTTAAAAGATATTGCATTAGATACTTTTAAAAAAGTAAAGTTGAGTTAAAAAGGAGATGGCAAGACTAGCCATTTGTTTCACTTCTGCGCCTTTATTATATTCTTCTAAGATTAAACTGTCTTCTTATTTTAAAGATTACGCCAATATATATAAATGCTGGTTTTCCACCTTGCTAGGAAAACTGGATGAGCGAGTAAAGCTCTTATCCATCTTAATATGTGTTTCAAACATGCTTCTGCATTAGGATTGGATGTTGATTTACGAGCAGAAACAAAAGCACACGCTCTCTTAAGAAAGTAACATCATAAAACCATTAAGACCGACAATGGATTGAAGAGAAATGCCGAATTTTTTATAAAACACTTTGCCAAACAACAACCATAATACAACAGACTTTGCGTTTTCTTATTCTGACAGGTGTTTGTACAAATCCGTTACGTTATATTCTTCAGGAAGATCCGATTGAAGAAAATATATGGACAATGCTTAGCTCGAAATTATAAAAGGTAAGCGTGATACTACAAAAGAGTTTCGTGTGCCTTTATTGATCAGAAAAGAGTACTTTTTCTTAGAAACTTACAATTGAAATCAGTATAGTTTATACTATTCTACATCCGCAGCAATAATGGCTTTGGTAATTGAATCTGGATCTGCAACAGGTTCACCACGTTTAATTTTATCAACATTTTCCATACCTTCAACAACCTGCCCCCATATGGAATATTGACGATCAAGCCACGGAGCATCTGCAAAACAAATAAAAAACTGAGAGTTAGCAGAATTTGGATTCTGACTCCGTGCCATAGAAACTGTACCACGCTTATGAGAAAGATTTGAAAACTCTGCTGTTAAATTTGGTTTTTCTGCCCCCCCCATACCAGCACGTGATAAATTGAATTTTTCACTATCCTTCTTTCCAAATTGCACATCCCCTGTTTGCGCCATAAAACCATCAATAACGCGATGGAAAATAACATTATCATAAGCACCTTCCCGTACCAGTTCTTTAATACGTGCAACATGACAAGGTGCCAAATCAGCAAAAAGCTCAATAACAACTCTGCCCTTTGTTGTTTCAAGAATTAAAGTATTCTCTGGATTTTTATTCTCAGCCATATGGAAAGCTCCCTTGATTCATTTCTCAACTTGTAAAGTAGCAGCATTAATAACATCAGGATTTTTTACAGATCCATTATTACTTGTCGTACCTTTTTTTATTTTATCAACAACATCCATCCCCTTTATAACCTCTCCAACAACCGTATACTGACCGTTTAAAAAAGCAGCATCCTCAAAACAAATGAAGAATTGAGAATTCGCGGAATCCGGATCTTGTGATCGTGCCATCCCAACTGTACCACGCTTAAACGGCTGTTTTGAAAACTCTGCCGGTATATTGGGATAATTTGAGCCACCCATACCAACGCGTTTCAGATCAAAATCTCTACTGCCTTTTTTTCCAAATTCTACATCACCAGTTTGCGCCATGAAATTAGGAATAACGCGATGAAACACAACATTATTATAGGCCCCCTCCTCTGTTAATCTTTTGATTTGCGCAATATGTTTTGGCGCCAAGTCAGGACGCAGACGAATAATGACATCACCATCTTTGAGAGATAAAATAAGAAGATTTGCGTCATTTGCTGGGCTAGAATTACCAGCGACAGCGAACAATGAAAAAAAACAAAACACACATATCAAAACAGCAAAAATTCTACGAGACACACTTATTCTCCCCTAAAAGATTGGTATTTCGAGCTTAAAGCTTGTGCAACATTGGGCGGTACAAATGGTGTCACATCACCTCCCATAGAGGCAATTTGGCGTACCAATGTAGAAGTTATCGCGCGCCCAGAAACACTTGCCGGCAAAAAAACAGTTTGCAATTCAGGAGCCATAACACCATTCATTCCTGCCATTTGCATTTCATAATCAAGATCAGTACCATCACGCAATCCACGAATGAGAAATGAAGCACCAACTTCACGCGCCTTCTCAATGAGAAGGTTGCTAAATGAAAGAACCTGCAATCGATTAGAATCTGCACCAAATAAGTCTTTCCCTACCTGCGTAATGAAATCAACACGCTCTTCGAAGCTAAAGAGTGTTTTTTTGTCAGCCTGTATCCCTATAGCGACGACCACCTTATCAGCTAACACAAAACACCCTTTCAAAACATCAAGATGACCATTTGTAAGAGGATCAAAAGAACCCGCGTAAAGAGCAATTTTCATGACTTTACTCCTTCCTCTTAAAAATTATTTTTCTTCGCTCATATCAACTGTATCAGAATGCTTCTCACCTTCATCATCTAATGAACTCGTATCATCTTCAGGTTCAGAAATACGTTCAACCGATACGACTCTTTCACCTTTGGCTGTATTAAAAATTGTGACTCCCTTAGTTGAGCGCCCAGCAGTACGAATTCCCTCAACAGGGACACGAATAAGCTGCCCCCCATCTGATACCAACATAATTTGATCTTGCGCCTTCACCGGAAAAGCCGCTACTAATTTACCAATTTCAGCTGTTTTAGATGGATCTGTTGCGCGAATCCCCTTTCCGCCACGTCCCGAAATCCGGAACTCATAGGAAGAAGAACGTTTACCATAACCAAACTCACTCACTGTCAAAAGCATTTGTTCACGTGCATGAAGTTCTGCATAACGTTCATCTGTTAACTCTGTTTCAGCACCCCCATCTTCTTCATCAAAAGTTATAACATCTTCAACATCAGCATCTGCACCAGAAGCACGCCGTTCATTCATTACACGTTTAATATAAGCAGAACGCTCAATGGACGTCGCCTCGACATGCTCTAAAATTGTCATCGAAATGACTTTATCGCCTTTAGCTAAATTGATACCACGAACTCCCACAGAATTACGCCCAGCAAAGACCCGAACATCAACAACTGGAAAACGGATACATTGTCCTTTGGCTGTTGTTAGAACAACATCATCATGTTCTGTACAGGTTTCAACAGAAAGAATTTCATCTTCTTCATCAAGTTTCATCGCAATTTTACCATTACGATTAACCTGAACGAAATCTGATAATTTATTACGACGCACAGTTCCACGTGTTGTCGCAAACATAATATCTAATGCACTCCAGCTCGCTTCATCTTCAGGCAAAGGCATAATCGTTGTAATACGCTCACCTTGTTGTAAAGGAAGCATATTGATCAAAGCCCGCCCACGCGATTGGGGTGTCCCCAGCGGCAGCCGCCAAACTTTTTCCTTATAAACAATCCCACGTGATGAAAAGAAAAGAACCGGAGTATGCGTATTGGCAACAAACAACCGCGTTACAAAATCCTCATCCTTCGTGGACATACCAGAACGCCCCTTACCACCACGTCGCTGTGCACGATAAGTATTAAGAGGCACACGCTTAATATAGCCACTATGGCTTACCGTTACCACCATATCCTCTGGTGCGATCAGATCTTCACTCTCCATCTCAGCGCTACCAAAACCAAATACGGTACGTCGCGGCGTTGCAAATTCCTCACGAAGAGCACTCAACTCATCCTTAACAATAGACATAATGCGTACGCGTGATGCCAAGATCTCAAGATAGTCAGCGATATCCACGCCAATTTTATTCAATTCATCAGCGATTTCATCACGCCCAAGGGCTGTCAATCGTTGCAAACGCAATTCTAAAATAGCACGCGCCTGTTCTTCAGAGAGGTTATAAGTACCATCCTCATGAATAATATGACGAGGATCATCAATAAGTTTAATCAAAGGCGCGACATCCATCGCTGGCCAGCGTCGCTCCATTAACTGTGCACGTGCTGTCTGCGGATCAGGAGCTTTGCGAATAAGCGCTATAATTTCATCAATATTGGCAACAGCAAGGGCAAGGCCAACCAAAACATGTGCTCGCTCACGCGCTTTACGCAAAAGATATTTTGTTCGCCGACTGACAACTTCTTCCCGAAAAGAAACAAATGCACGAAGCATATCAAGCAACGTCATCTGTTCGGGTTTTCCCCCATTCAAAGCAACCATATTACAACCAAAGGAAGTTTGTAGCGGCGTATACCGATATAATTGGTTTAAAACAACTTCCGCAACAACATCTTTCTTCAGCTCAATAACAACCCGATATCCATCACGATCAGATTCGTCACGCAAATCAGAGATTCCCTCAATGCGTTTATCGCGCACCAATTCAGCCATTTTCTCAATCATTGTTGCCTTATTAACTTGATAAGGGATCTCACTCACAATAATTGCTTGTCGACCACTGCGAATTTCTTCGATCTCAACTTTAGCACGCATAATGATTGAGCCACGCCCTGTTTCATAAGCTGCACGAACACCAGAGTGGCCAAGGATAATACCCCCTGTAGGAAAATCCGGACCAGGAATAATTTCAATTATTTTATCGAGTGTGATATCGGGATTATCAATCAAAGCGATACAACCATCAACGACTTCACCAAGATTATGGGGAGGAATATTGGTTGCCATTCCCACAGCAATTCCCCCTGACCCATTAACCAAAAGATTGGGAAAACGCGCTGGTAAGACAACCGGTTCACGCTCACGCCCATCGTAATTATCCTGAAAATCAACAGTATCTTTATCAATATCAGCTAAAAGTTCTTCTGAAACTTTTTCTAAACGACACTCAGTATAGCGCATAGCCGCGGGTGGATCACCATCAACGGAACCAAAATTTCCCTGACCATCAATTAATGGATTTCTTAAAGAAAAGTCCTGCGCCATACGCACTAATGCATCGTAAATTGAAGCATCACCATGGGGATGAAATTTCCCCATAACCTCACCAACAACACCAGCAGATTTACGATACGACTTATTGAAAGAAAGCCCCATCTCATTCATAGCATGAAGGATACGTCGATGAACAGGCTTAAGACCATCACGGACATCAGGGAGTGCACGTGAAACAATCACGCTCATCGCATAATCGAGATAGGAGCGTTGCATTTCATCAATAATACTGATTGGTTCAATACCGGTTAGCACATCACGTTCTGGGTGTGGAGTAAGATCGGTCACAATTTCAAAACTTTCAAAAAAGAATCATTTCACTTTATTTATAGCGAAAAATACACAAAAATGCTAATTTCTCTCCCATGACAAAAAAGAAATTTAACAATATTTTTCAAGATGTTATTAATTTATATTTTAAATTACCAATAATAATTAACAATTTTCACTTCGCTAAACTTCAAAAATCTGAAACAAGCAAACCATAAAATGATCATAATACTGCAATTTAAAGACTCTTAAAAAGGGACGTCATCATCTAATTTGTGTGAAAAACTTTCTCCCAATTGATTATTATTTTGACCAAAAGCATTTCTCTGATTTGAGTGACTATCGGCAAAGCCACCACTATAACTCCCCCCTTGACTTGCTCCTTGCTCCCCGCTCGCAGCTCCCCGCCCATCAAGCATTTGTAATTCGCCACGGTACTTTTGCAAAACAATCTCTGTTGTATAACGATCATTTCCATTTTGATCTTGCCATTTTCGTGTCTGTAACTGCCCCTCAATATAAATTTTGCTGCCTTTTTTTAAATATTGCTCTGCAACTTTGACAAGGTTTTCATTAAAAATAACAATACTATGCCACTCAGTGCGTTCTTTTCGCTCATTTGTATTCCGATCGCGCCAACTTTCTGAAGTAGCAATACGCAGATTCGCCACTTGATCACCAGAATTCAAACGGCGGATTTCAGGATCCGCACCAAGATTACCAATCAAAATAACTTTATTAAGGCTACCAGCCATCGCATAAACTCCAAAATTTTAATTTGTAAAATACTCTGTTCTATAACAGTTATAACCCTCTTGACCTTCAATTTACATGTCGCAATTGACCATCAATATGGGTATTGCTATCCTTTACCAATATTGTATTCAGTGTAATTATAACAAAAGATGATAAAAACGCATAGTTTATTCCACCACGAGAGAATAAAAAGCTGCTCATTTGTATTTTTTTCACAAAACTTATACCTTCCTTTTGCATTAAAGCAGTTAAACACATTATAATTCTAAAAAAACAGTTTTATTCCATTTTAGGTGCTCAATTTTTGCCACATATGCCAAGGATAAAGTATGACTCATCAAAAATATATCTCCATTCGCGGTGCACGTGAGCATAACCTTAAAAATATTGATCTCGATCTGCCTCGTGATAAACTCATTGTTATAACAGGACTTTCTGGATCAGGGAAATCATCCTTAGCGTTTGATACAATTTACGCTGAAGGACAACGCCGCTATGTCGAAAGCCTTTCAGCCTATGCACGCCAATTTTTGGAAGTCATGCAAAAACCCGATGTCGACCGCATAGACGGTCTCTCTCCAGCTATCTCCATTGAACAAAAAACAACCAGTCGCAACCCTCGTTCAACGGTAGGTACCGTTACTGAAATCCACGATTACATGCGTCTTCTCTTTGCACGTATTGGTATTCCTCATTCTCCTGCAACAGGACTTCCTATTGAAAGCCAGACAGTAAGCCAAATGGTGGATCAAATTATGGCCTTACCAGAAGGAACGCGAATTTTTATTATGGCACCCTTAGTGCGAGGACGAAAGGGAGAATATAAAAAAGAGCTAACAGAACTTTTAAAAAGAGGATTTCAACGCGCTAAAGTTGATGGAAAATTCTATGAAATCGCTGATATTCCACCTCTTGATAAAAAATATAAACACGACATCGATGTCGTGGTAGACCGCATTGTTGTACAGAAGGATATCACCTCTCGCTTGGCTGATAGTATAGAAACCTGTTTACAGCTAGCAAATGGGCTTGCCATAGCTGAAATGGCAGACCACCCCTTAGCACAAAAAGAAACGACAAAGGAATCTGCTCATAAATCAAAAAATGATACACACAAACGGCTCATTTTTTCAGAAAAGTTTTCCTGCCCTGTATCGGGTTTTTCTATTCCTGAAATTGAACCACGCCTTTTTTCGTTCAATAATCCTTTTGGCGCCTGTCCTCTCTGCGATGGACTGGGCATAAAAAAAGCAATGGATCCACTGAAAATTGTGCCCAATAAAAATCTTACCCTCAAGAATGGCGCCATTGCCCCTTGGGCTAAGTCAGATTCACTTTACTATAAACAAACCTTAGAAGCATTAGGAAAAGCTTACGGTTTCAAACTCACAGATCAATGGTGTGAACTCTCTAATGAAGCACAACAGGCTATTCTCTACGGTACAAAAAGAGATGAAATTTCTTTTATCTATAAAAATAATTCTGGTTCGCATAAAACGACCCAACCCTTTGAAGGAATCATCCCTAATATGGAGAGACGCTGGAAAGAAACCGATTCTGCTTGGTCTCGAGAAGAAATCGAACGTTATATGTCTTCTTCGCCCTGCCCAGCTTGTCACGGTTATCGTTTAAAACCAGAGGCACTTGCTGTAAAAATAAACGGAATGCATATTGGGCAAATATCAGATCTTTCTATTCTAAAGGCAGATGATTGGTTTGCCAATGTTCATCAATATCTCACAAAAAAACAACGTAATATCGCCGTACGTATTTTAAAAGAAATTCGTGAACGCTTGGCTTTTTTAAATCATGTAGGATTGGAATATCTTACCTTGTCTCGAAATTCAGGAACGCTTTCAGGGGGAGAAAGCCAACGCATTCGGTTGGCATCCCAAATTGGTTCTGGTCTTACAGGCGTTCTTTATATTTTAGATGAACCATCTATCGGTTTACACCAACGCGATAATGAACGCCTGTTGGAAATGCTGCGCCATTTGCGTAATCTTGGCAATACAGTTATTGTTGTTGAACATGATGAAGATGCTATTCTCACAGCAGACTATGTTGTCGATATGGGGCCTGCCGCAGGCGTTCATGGTGGAGAAATCATAGCGCAAGGAACACCGCAGGAAATTATAGAAAATTCAGCCTCTCTCACAGGCCAATACCTTTCAGGAAAAATGGCTGTTAAAATGCCGACAGAGCGACGCAAAATATCAAAAACGAAAACACTTAAAATCATCGGCGCCAAAGGCAATAACCTCAAAAATATCAATGCGAATATTCCTCTTGGAACCTTCACATGCATAACTGGTGTTTCTGGAGGAGGAAAATCAACATTTCTTATTGAAACGCTTTTCAAAGCAGCATCACATCATATCATGGGCTCTCATCACAGCCCTGCCAGCTATGACAAAATTGAAGGATTAGAATTTCTTGATAAAGTCATCGATATCAACCAGTCTCCTATTGGACGCACCCCACGCTCTAATCCCGCAACCTATACAGGTGCTTTTACACCGATTCGTGAGTGGTTTGCCGATCTTCCAGAATCAAAAGCCCGCGGTTACAAAGCTGGGCGTTTTTCATTTAATGTTAAAGGAGGACGGTGCGAAGCATGTCAAGGTGATGGAGTCATCAAAATTGAAATGCACTTTTTACCTGATGTCTATGTTACTTGCGATGTCTGTAAAGGAAAACGCTATAACCGAGAAACACTAGAAATAAAATTCAAAGGACAGTCTATAGCCGATATTTTGGATATGACAATTGAAAAGGCAGAGGAATTTTTCCAAGCTATTCCCGCTATTCATAATAAAATGGAAACTCTCATTAAAGTAGGATTGGGTTACATAAAAGTAGGACAGCAAGCAACCACACTTTCTGGTGGGGAAGCACAACGTGTAAAACTTGCGAAAGAACTTTCTCGTAAAACAACGGGACGTACACTCTATATTTTGGATGAACCGACAACAGGTTTACATTTTCATGATATTTCCAAACTTCTTGAAGTGCTTCACGAACTAGTCGAGCAAGGCAACACAGTTATAGTCATTGAACATAACCTTGATGTTATAAAGACAGCCGACTGGATTATTGATTTAGGACCAGAAGGTGGAGATCGCGGTGGTGAAATTGTTGCAATTGGACGCCCTGAAGACATCATTAAGGTTCCCGCTTCCTATACGGGAAAATTTCTAAAACATGTTTTACTGCGCCCATCTCTCTATAATTCCAATTCTTAGAAACGCTTTCTATTGTAAAATACAGCATACTAACAAAGCCTGTACTTTTATTATTACCTGTAAACCAACACCTAATTCCAGTGGTGCAACACGTTTGAAGCAAAGACTAAAAACAATTTAGCGCTTTATAAGCTGTTTCAGTTGTCGTATTGCCAAATAGGAACGCGCACATAATTGCGTATTTATTCTCTGTTTTGTTTATACCTGAAACGACCAGACAACCTAAACTGGGAAGAATATGAAGTTTTAAGGGTATAAATAAATTTCTATATTTCCATTTCCTTTTAATTTATCTTTATGATTTTCCAAGGCATCCACAGCAATATCTTATAATGAAGATTGCCATTGCTTCACACTTTTATTTATCGCGTTCCTTAATGAAGATCACATTCCTCACGAAGGAACAAAACGCCCCAAACGGAATATATTTGCGTTGCCAATTCCCACATCTGTTTTAAAGAAACATTTCTCAATGCTCTCAAGCCCATTTCACAACGGCTCCTATGAATGCTATAATGATAAACTCATTATTATACACCACCATCTTTACATTTATGAATCGGCATCATCACACTCTTTTCCAATATTTGTCTTCCCTACTCCCTAATATTGTAAAGCCTTTAATTATCGAAAGCTTTCATAAAAAGCATTTTATTTCTTTTTTCAAATGTTGTTATCCACACACTCATAACTATTTATGATATATAAAAGTATCGTTTTGATTGATTGACGATAAAAAGATCTAAAATGAGAAAATCTTACGCTATTAGAGTTTCTCATTCAATGTGGAGAGCGTCTAATTATCCTTATAAGTCAAGATATTATCTAATAAAAAAGAAACAAAACTCTTTTATTATATTATTTGAATTCTGTATAAGAATTGTAAGTTTTTTTCCCAAAAAACAGTATTTGGCTGTATTCTACAAAAGAAACTCTCCTAACAGAGCATAGAGTGTCATTATTTTCGACTTTTTGTGCACAAAGTATCTGTTGGACATCTTACAGTTGTCAATATAATGTGATGCAGTCTAAAAAGACAAAATAACGTTGGAGATAATTTCAGCATGAAAAAAATTGAAGCCATTATAAAACCTTTCAAACTTGATGAAGTGAAAGAAGCGCTTCAAAAAATTGGGTTACATGGTATTACAGTAACAGAAGCGAAAGGTTTTGGTCGTCAAAGGGAACATACAGAACTTTATCGTGGTACGAAATATGTTGTTGACTTTCTACCTAAAGTAAAGATTGAAATTGTTGTGTCCGATGAAAAACTGGAACAAACTGTTGATGCAATACGTAAAGCAGCTCAAACCAAACATATAGGGGATGGAAAGATATTTGTCTTTTCCATTGATGATGCAATTCGTATAGGCACAGACGAAACCGGTATCGATGCCCTTTAATAAATAACAGGAAAATTCACTTTTTTATCCACCTCAACGCCATATTAAGGAAATTGAATATGACAACCGCATCAGATATTATCAAACAGATTACAGACAACGAAATCCGTTTTGTTGATTTACGTTTTACTGATCCACGAGGAAAATTGCATCACATTACAATGGATATCGCAGAGATCAGCGAGGATACTTTTAGTGATGGTGTCATGTTTGATGGTTCTTCAATTGCTGGTTGGAAAACAATTAATGAATCTGACATGGTTTTAATGCCAGATCCAGCAACAGCACATATTGATCCTTTTTTTGCTCAATCTACTTTGGTCATATTTTGTGATGTACTTGATCCTGTCTCTGGTGAGTTTTATCGTAGAGATCCTCGTTCTATCGCCAAAAGGGCTGAGGTGTATATGAAATCTTTAAACATTGGAGATACAATCAATGTGGGTCCAGAAGCAGAGTTTTTTATCTTTGATGATGTGCGCTATAAAACGGACCCTTACAACACAGGGTTTAAACTCGATTCAAGTGAACTTCCCTCTAATGATGATACGGAATATGAAACAGGAAATCTAGGGCATCGCCCACGAATAAAGGGAGGCTACCTTCCTGTTCCGCCGATTGATTCCTGCCAAGATATGCGTTCTGAAATGCTCACAGCACTCAAAGATATGGGTGTACAGGTCGAAAAACACCATCACGAAGTAGCAGCGGGCCAACATGAATTGGGTATTCGTTTTGATACACTTGTTCGCGAGGCTGACAAGATGCAAATTTTTAAATATGTTGTACATCAAATAGCAAACAGTTATGGGAAAACAGCAACCTTCATGCCAAAACCAGTTTTTGGTGATAACGGCTCTGGAATGCATGTCCACATTTCCATTTGGAAAGATGGCAAACCCATTTTTGCAGGAAATGAATATGCTGGACTATCAGAAACCTGTCTGTTTTTTATCGGTGGTGTTATTAAGCACGCAAAAGCAATAAATGCTTTTACCAACCCATCTACAAACTCCTATAAACGTTTGGTTCCTGGTTATGAAGCTCCTGTTCTTCTTGCCTATTCAGCACGTAATCGTTCTGCATCTTGCCGTATTCCAATGAGCTCCTCACCAAATTCAAAACGCGTAGAAGTTCGTTTTCCAGACCCAACAGCAAATCCCTATTTGGCATTTGCAGCCCTTTTAATGGCTGGTCTTGACGGTATCAAAAACAAAATTCATCCCGGACATGCTATGGATAAAGATCTTTATGATCTTCCCTTAAAGGAACTTAAAGAAATCCCTACTGTTTCAGGAAGCCTGCGTGAAGCGCTTGAAGCACTCGATAAAGATCGTGGCTTTCTTAAAGCTGGCGACGTTTTTGATGATGATCAGATTAATTCCTTCATTCAAGTAAAGATGCAAGAAGTTTTGCGCTACGAAACAACACCCCATCCTGTTGAATTTGATATGTACTATTCTGTTTAAACATATCAATACGTATTCCTTTGATTTTCAAAATGGAGGTCAAAGCCTCCATTTTTGTGGATATTCTTCTCATGCAAGGGCGCAAGAGGCTTTTTGCTCATCTGCTTTTCCTTTATAATATGTTGAATCTCTTCAAATGAATTAACAAAGGTTTCTAATGCCGCGAATTTGTTTTCTCGTTCCCGTTCTTTTATGCATTGTCTTTATCACATCAACAACTAAAGCACATACAATAACCAACCAAAAACTTACAACTCTTGAGAAAGCAACATCTGCTTATAGTAAAGCACTTAAAAATGCCGATGCAAATGCCATCTTAAATGCTATTCCTCCCCAAGTCATCAACCGCTTAACCGCCCAAAAAAATCTTAATCAATCACAATTTCTACAAATCATGAAAAGCCAAATAGAACGGTTGGCAGAAAGTTACAAGATTGAAACGATCAACATTGATCAAAAACAAAAACGTGAAGGTACCCTTGATAATGGTACCCCTTATTTTGTTATACCCGTGGAGCTTGTAACCACAACAAATGCTGGAAAAAAATGCTCTATTCAAACTGAAATTATTGCCCTACTTCACGATAACCAATGGTATTTTATCCGTGGTAATGACGAAGCGCTCTTAACCATAACCAATGAACTATTTCCTGGACTTGATAAAGTAAAAACCAATCCTCAAAAAGTCACAAAAATACTCTGAGCGAAAAGAATGCACGTAAATAAAAGATTTTCCCCTATAAACAAGTTGTAACAATTGTAGCAGCAGCCTTAAATTCAACTTTTTTATGAGAACGGCGTGCTATTGTTTCTTTATCCGTTCCCCATTGCTCCATCATCCAATCTTCATCTAAATAGGCAATAGACCAAGCATGATCAGCATCAATGTTTCCCGCTGCAACAGCAAGAGCAATGAGAGCAGATCCCGTTAATGTTGTCATCATATGAAGTGCAGCAAGCATATAAGCAGACTCAACTCTACGTAAATAATTACTGACTGCTTGAAGTGCTTCTGGTGATTGTTCCACATGCATCAGCCCTTCTGTCAAATAAAACCTTGCACCCAGTTTTTTTTCTGCCCAATCTAATAAAGGATCCCATTGCTCAGATTGTTTTTGCACCAACTCTTTAGGTGTTTGTGCACGATAAAAGATCATATCACATGCAACGAAACGCAATAAATCTTCAAAAACCGCCTGCATATCATCAGCGATACCATCAATAACAGTATTAACCAAACGCGTCATCGGCATTTTTGCAGGATCAACAACGTGCTTTTGGTTCTCAAATTCCTGAGCAACATATTCAGCAAACACTTCTGTTGGCACATGAAAATGACGCCTTGCGGGCGTTTTTACAGGACGTTCATCCAACAAAATCGTAAAGCCGCCCTCCTCACAAGCGATCTTCACTTGCTTATAAAACCGTTTTGGGTGTGATTGGAATGAAAGATTTTGAACCTTTTGAACAGAACTCTTCTTATTCAATGGCATATCAACATGATCCAAAATCTCACGCATATTTGTTTACCTCTGATCTTTTCAAAAAAAACGACTGTTTCTTTAGGTTCTGTAGCTTGAATAAGGTTTAATCTGACCTTCTTAACGATTCCAAAGAAGAAAAAAATCTTACCAATCTCAATCTGATTTAAGAGTTATATTTCATGTTTCTTTTACAAACAAGACAATGATGATTGCCTTTTATATATTTAATACAATCATAATAGTAAAACAATTTCTAAAAGTATTATCTTAATTAAGAAGTTAAACATATTGAGTTTTATGGCAAAGATGTTCATGCCTTACCAATTTGCTTATTATTCACCTACAATAGTATTATCAATATGAACAGATTCAAAAACGCTGCTCATCCAAAAAATGATAGAGCAGTACGGTTTACGTGTCATTCACCTTCGCTTAACCATTTCAATAATTCTCTAACATATCCAATAAATACCCTGCATAGAATTTTTCTGCTCAATTACTCCCCTAAAAGACGCTGTTTTACGGCATGATAGAATAATGAACAGACAAAATTATAATTGTAAATTTTCTTTCATATATACATTATTTTATAAAGCACTAAATTACTTAACGCATTGTTCTTGATATACTCTATCATATCACACTAATTTAAATTTAGTCGCATAATTAAAAGAATAGAGATTATGTAATCTGAAAATAATGCTTTTATCTATACACTTGGCCCTGCAGATACTAACTGTGCAGCAGCAACACAGTGGTGGCTTGACAATCACAATAAAAATATTTTGTCCACTGACTCGAGATCCCGTATTATATAATACGCAACTCTTGAAGAAGCATTTAATGAACTTGCTCAAACAAAAGATGCTTATCTCTTAAGTTGTGCTGCTTACCCTGATTTGCATACACTCATATTTACCCGTTTAGGTGATATGCAATTATTTGACAGCTTTATCATGCCTACTCACTCTATGGTTTTAGCTAAACGCAATAACGCTGATGAAATTAAAACCATAGCGTCTCATCCTGCCCCGCAATCTCTGGTAGCTCATCAATATGACAAAGTATTTGCCAACAGCAATGCTGATGCAGCCGTTCTTTGTAAGGCTGAAAAAGCAGATGCTTGTATCACAACATCGGTTGCGGCAAATCGCTATAGGCTGAGTATTGTCGAAAATTTTGGACAAGTGCCAATGGCCTTTTTGCTCCACTCACTAAAGTCAACTCATCATGAAAAAATCTGAAGCGCTTCTTTCCATTGTTAACTTGGTTGACAAATTCCGTATGCGCCAAGAACGAGATGGGAGCATTAAAGAACCAACTTCAGCAGATAATAATATGATCAATGAATTGATCACTCTGCTGAACCACCATGCCAATATTCTTGACGGATTATCTCCAAAACTTTTAGCGACCACTTCTGATGATCTTCATCAGTGGATGATCAGCGGTTTAACGACCCCTCCTAAATTTGATAACACTTTGGCTGCTTTCAAAGCCCCATTACCAGATGCGCCCTTGTTTTTCTTGGCTCCAATGCGTGCAACAAATGGACCTGATCCAGAAGGATTCCGGCTGGAATTAGTTACAGGATATCGTCATGAAACGGCCTATCTTGCTGACGCCTCAAAATATACAAATAATTATGTATCACCATTTCAATGTATAAAAATGGGAATAGCATCAAGAGGTTTTTTAGAAGGCAATTGCATTGTTCTATTCCCAGAATCTGTAGCAGCTGCTCAAAAAATTGATAAGCAAGCATTTGCTTTGTTTTTTTTTCAGTAAATTCTTTGATATTTACAACAAGCAAACAATTGTGGAAGCTGAACGTTTACTCGGTCGAGATAGTAAATTCCTGTTCGGTCAATTGCATAGTCGTAACTTATCTAAAGAAGACATTTACGATGCTCGCTGTTTGTGGGGCTATTATCATGACTATGCACATCATACCGGACCGCGGCCATTGGATAAAAATCTGTATATAAAATTAAATTGGTTTACAGGTCTTCTAGAAGAAACTAAAGTTGATTTAATTACAGTGCGTATTATGCTACAAAATCATCCAAAATTTTGGAAAGAAATAACTGAATTTATCCTATTAGAACGCATATTTCGTTATCCAAAAGATTCTGATCAGCATATGACATTCGATGCTGGTACAGGGATCTTGCTTTTTGAAATATTGATGCGGAACAAAGCATTGATTGAAACAAATTAAGGTTATCTTCAATTTGATTTGGAGCGTCTTGAAAAAGTAATAATATTGATGATAGCAGATATAGAAGCACTTGAAGCATTAGATGATGACGCTTATTTGGCAGGAGCTAAAGATTATATCCAAAATAATCTTGGTAAGCCGCAAACTTCACAGTCACGATTTAATTTTTCAACATCATCTTATGCACAGCGAGTGATTAGAGGATTAAATCATTGAGTTTTATAAAAGGACGATTATTATTATTTACTTTTGCCATTCTAGCATTGTTTTCCATAAGTTGGTTATTATCTAAGAATTTGGTTAGCAATATACCCGTCATGCATGCGGTTGGACTTAGGTTGTTTGCCACCGCTGCCACCTTATGGCTGATTGCAATATTTCGTGAGAAAGCTGTTTTCAGATCCCTACCATTGCTTTCCATGATACCTTCTTTTTTAATTCTCTCAGTGTTAGGATTTTCGCTGTATTTTGTATGCAGCTTTGGTGCATTAAAATCGCTCAAAGCCAGTGATTTAACCATGGTGCTCGCTACTATTCCAGGAATTACTTATATATTAGGTGCATTGACAAATGTCCTTAAATTCTCATGGCTGAAGCTTAGTGGAGTGATAATTGTCAGTGTAGCAGCTGTAGTATTCAATATAAATAGTGGAGAAGGTGGATATTATAACCTGATAGGAGTAGTGCTTGCCTTAACAGCAGCACTTTCTTATTCTGCTTATGGCTTATTGTCTAAACGTTATCTTAAAAATCTACCTTTGCTCACCTCACTGGCTTGGATCACGACAATTTCTGCAGCATCATTTATGCCATTATTTATTTTTGATCCTGCCCCACTCTTCTATCTTAAGTTAGAAGATATATTTAAAATATTGATTTTAGGAACTGTTTGCTCGGCACCAGTTTACGTATTATATCAAAAAGTTTTAGCCGAAGGAGGCGTATTATACGCCAACACTATCGGCGTATTATCCCCTTTTGCAGTGATTGCATGTGAATGGATAATCGGCTCGAGCCCTTCTCTCAATATGATCAAAATAATTGCTATGATTGTAGTTGTTATAGGGATGACACTCTTATTTATAGATGCATCAAAGGTATCTACATGGCAACATAAACGCCATTCTCAAAACTCCAAATTTAATGAGGAAACAAAATGAAAAAACTCGCGTTAGTTTGCCAGCGCAATGCAAAATTACCATTTATATTTGAAGCAGCACAAGCAGCTAATATCGAATTAGTAATGATCTATGATACCGCTGAAAGCGTTCCCTCTCAACACCCCGCAGCAGTAACTTCAACTTGGCAACTTCCTGTTTTTGATAACCCAGAGGCAGCTCTAGACACTTTTGCAACGGAAGCAAAAGAACGCAATATTTCTGGGGTTATGACCCTTCGCGAAGAAGCCATCCTATGGACAGCTTTGGCTGCAAAAAAAATCAATACTCCAAGTATTGAACCAGAAGTAGCAGCATTAACCAGAAATAAATATCTCATGCGTCAAGCTTTCGCTAAAGCAGGCTTAAGAACACCAGGATTCTTTTATATAGATCATCTAGAAGACCTATCACAAACACAAGCCTTGGATTATCCACTCGTTATTAAACCCGTCTCTGGATGGGCAAGTACAGGCGTAATGTTAGCTAAAAATTCCGCCGAACTTCCTGATCTCATTAAAGCCGTATGGAATGTTCAGCATAAAGACATGGCACGTTTTAATGATAAAAATAAACCTGTAGGTTTAGTAGTAGAACAGTATTTGCCAGGAAAAGAGTTTGTCGTAGAATGCTTTGTTGATACAGCAGGTGTACACGTTCTGGCCATTGGAGACAAGGGACAGCCTGAGGGACCATGGTTTGAAGAAACAATTTATCGTCAACGCTGTGATATAGATGATCCTTTAATTATTGCTTTATGTGAGGCGGCATGCTCTGGAGTTAAAGCTCTTGGTATAAATATAGGTGCTGCCCATGTAGAGCTACGCCTAGATGCTCATAATTTACCTTATATCATTGAGATTGGCGCTCGTATAGGTGGATCGGGTGTCTCCCATTTTATTGTTGAGCAAGGTACAGGGATTTCATTTGCAAAACTATGTATGAATGCCGCTTTAGCTGAAAAAAACTTAGACCTTCCCGATATACTCCCAGCTGAAAAAGTGGCGGCAAATTATATTATTCCTCTTCGTGGTCATGGACGGTTTTCTGGATTTTTAGGTCTCGATAAGGTTGCACAGCATCCTCAAACCGCCAGAACTATCATTTTCTTTGAAACCAATCATCTTTCACCACCTCCACCAGCATTTGGTGGATATCCTGGTTTTATTTTCTCTGTTCATAACTCAAACGAAGAAGCACGCAATTACCACAAATGGCTCGATGACACCTTAAGCATCATATGGCAAAACATTGATTTATAATGATAATTTATCTTTATTCATATTGAATAAGAACCCCGATATTGTAGGATTTTCTCATTTTAATCTGTTTATCAGATGGACAAATTTTTTAAAACATTTGAGAAATGCTATAGTAGATAAAAATAAATCAACATGATATTTTCATATTTATTAAAGCACATGGTACCATTATTAAAAAATTCTGCACAAACAATGGTTTTAATTCCGATAGTAGAACAAGACTTCGAAAATCACATTTATTATTTTTAAAAAGATTGCTTAAAAATGATAGCGCAATCCACCAGAAAAACGAACTCCAGAAAAACCAGCCTTGGTTAACCTATGCTGATAGCTAAGATCACTGTGAAGTGTAACTTTAGAAGAAAACTGTGAATTGACACCCAAGCCAACTTCTAAGGAAGAACCAAAAGAACTCAACTGAAAAACATCTTTAAAATGAACAAATTGTTCTTTACCAAAACAATGAGCAAGATGAATATTTCCATAAAAAGAAATGATACGATCCTTTTCAGAGGCTGTAAATGTTTTACTTAAACGCCCACCAACACGCATAAACCATTGATCTATTTTTTTCATCTCAACATCAAATCCATCAATATCACGAAACTTATCAAATTGAAGATGTTGATAAATAAGCTGAAGTTGCGGATCAAAAATAAGATCTCTATATCCTGTCATAGACACTTTACCAGCAGAAAACGACACGTTCAAAGGATTTGCTTTTAATGTCGCCGTCTTACCCCAAACACGGCTACGCACATCCCCTTTAAACAAACCATAAGATAAAAAACTATCTATATAAAAATCAGTGTAATGTTTCACACTAGCATATGCCGTAAATGACCATTTATTAAATGTACTCTTTTGACTTTGTTCCACGTTATGAGGTTGTAAGGAAAGCTTTCCATAGGTTCCCATAATCCCAAAAGATGTCGTACTATATGCACGCTCTATTGTTTTGAGCAAAATATCTGTTTTTATAGCGTTATAATCAACATGACCATCGTACCCATATTTAAGTGTAGAAAGATCTGAGACATAACGATAACTCCCACCATAACCGTGGACAGATAAAGCAAAGTTCCCTTCAACTTTTAATAATTTACGAGGAATAGACCGCCTAACTTGCAACTGCTTTTGTTGATGACTAATATCCATGAGCCCAACATGAAACAACGCATTTGGTAACAAAAGATAGGTCGGAACTTGTGGAACAACCTCTCTGACCTTTAACTCAGAAGGGGGAATAGCAGACACCTCTAAAGCAGGCTGAATATATTTACTTTCAAGGCGAAAATCCCAAAAATCTCCATCTCCTTCAACCAATCTTTGAGAAGTTTGTGCATTTCCAAGAGCAGAAGCTGGACCATAAGCATGAAGATAATATTGGTAAGGCAAACCCTCTAATGCGATATAAGCACGATTTAACTGAAAAGAATCCTCTGCCGCTTTTCCAGAAACCTGAATAAGTGAAATACTATGAGCATTTTCACCGGTTGCTATCTCACCCTGATTTCCTGCAACAAATTGCACATAAACTGTTGTTTTTCCAGAAACATCACCATGTATTAAAAGCCGATCAGTTTTTGTATTATCGAGCAAACCATCACTACTGAGATGCGTATTGAGATAAATATCTGCCCTATCTTGCGCACTATAAACTTCTTTTTCTCCCTTCCCAATATGAAGTGTCTGATACTCCTGAAACATTGGAGTCTCAAAAGCAATAAAACTATCAGAAACTTTCACAAATGAAATAGACGAACTTGTACGGTTTGCAACTTGCAAATCGATCTCTCTTCTTTTTGTCAAAAACCATTTTGATCCCCCTGTTAAATAAAGCTCAGCAATAGAATCATCGGCAACACGAGTCCCTCCTATCAATGAAGAAGAATTAGCCAAAATCGCTACACTTCCCCCTTTTTCAGCTGTTAATAATAAGTCACCAAAAATTTTTGTACCTTCTGTTACTCCAATATAAATACGACTGTTATGACTATGAACAGCTGTCCCATCTGGAACCTCAAAAATCGTCCTTTTCAAAAAGACAAGCCCCTGTTCATACGCATCATTTTCCTCATCCCTCTCAAAATACATACCATGTTTGTTACCTATTGCTTTAATTGTTGAATCTTCAATATTAACCCGCGAAATTAAAATATTTCCTTCCCTGCCGTTATTGGATGGCGTGTTAGAATCTTGTCCAACTGTTAAAACATGAACATCCGTAGAAATAATATTCGTATTTTTTACATAAACAGAACCCTGATGTTTTACATTGAAAACTGTATGTGTAATTTTTTCATTTGTATTTTCTTTGTCTTCTGTTTTTTGATATTTTGAAGCAATGGTAACACCATCTAAAGTCGCACTCCCCCCTCTCCCCACATAAAGCGCAGCAGCATCATTCACATCAATAAATCCACTTTTCATCTGAATACCCGCATCAGCACTAACGAAAAGAGCACTCTCTTGACCGATACCCAAACCTTCCACTTTAATTTTTGTATTCGTTAACGTAACAGATGCTCCTCGCTTCTCTGCATAAGCAGCAATCTGAAAAGCCTCAATTGTTCCACGATCAACCTCAATCATTCCATTATCAGCTTTAAGACCTATTGATACATTTTTAAAAGCTGAATCGCTCAAAACAATTTTTCCCCCTCGTGATACAAAAACACCATAAATATCTTCTATACCCGCAGTCCCTTCAACCTCTACACGCGTTGCCTGAATAACTGTATTTGGCTCCTGCACTACTATAGCAGCAGGTAACATGAGAGAACAATCCTCCCCATTCGTTTCTTTAACAGGCGCCGTGAATTTATATACTTTATCACTAATTGTATGCTTTGAACCATCACTGCATTCATAAGGTAATTTGTTTTTGTCACATGACAGTGATGTATATGAATGAGAATGTGCCTCAATATTTATATTTAACAAAAAAGAAAAAATAGCTGCTGTAAAAACGCACGAATACAAGTGATTGTTAGATACCTTGATTATCATTGTTTTTCAAAACTTTCTTTTTTCAACAAAAACAAAAAATGCTGGCAAAAAAATAAACCACAAATTAAACACAACAAGAATAAAACAAACAAAATTATTTTATTTTTCATGATAAAATCATAGCATTCAATAATATGTTTTGTGTTTTATGTAAAGAAAGAACAAAAAGTTTAAAAATACCATTTAGGATGAAAATCCCTTTAAAGAATGCATCTCAAAAACCGCTGGAAACTGTAATTACAAAAGGCCAAAAAACCAATCTTAAAAAAACGTAAAAAATGCGAATTTTGAAGAGATATAATATTCAATTTATCTCACCACCAAAAAATAAAAATACAACAAAATGAGAATGACTTCTAAGATTAAACGATTAAAACGTTTTAATAAAACACAGAACAAAAAGATACAGTATACGAAATCTATAACCGCATCATCTCTTCAACTACAACAAAAAAACAAGAAATTGCACACTAATGTATAAGCTAATGTACACAATTTCTATATTAAAAATGCTAGATATCTAACAAAGAAATTTGAATAAATAAAAAACTTCTCCTAATACCCTATCATCAATGATTTGAATTAATAAATGTAATATTTTAGATCTTTTGATAAAATCTAAAATACAGTAAAACACTCACCATTCTGAACTTAAAAAACACCAAAATAAAATTTCATCAAAATTAGCTCTATGAAAGCTATCTGTTTATTATCGTTAAAGAAGATATTTTAGCAAAGCTATTATTTGCCATTCTTTATATTGAATAAATTTCTCTAAACAACAACTCACTATCCTCCGCTAGCATCATCTGACAACAACACTATTGCCAATCTCGTAGCTGATGAATATAACTACATTAGAGACAAAAGAGCTATATTTCTCTCTTCTCCCGTTTAATATTTTTATTTAATTATTGCTTTAAAAATTAACGTTCTACTGTTGATGATCACTTGTGCAAAGCTTTTTTTATTTTCTGGCGCTTTTTATCATTTTCAAAACGTAACATCAAATCTCGCTCTTGTTGTGTCGAATTGGTTACACCAAAAGTATCATTGTCCATAACCTGCTGATACCCTGCTACCATTAAATTGACTAAAAATGAATCACTTCGCGGCGTTGATGAAAAATAGATTCCCTTTGAATCTTGTAATTTGTACCGATAACCTGCTTTAGTCATGCACTCATAAACTGCTGCAAAATCACTTGCACGCGAATCCATATTTTTAGAAGAAGCGTAGATTGGTTTCCAACCACATTTTGACAGTGCTTGTTGGACCATAGACTTACTGACACCAGACTTTTCCCATAATTCTAACGTCGATGGGGGAGGTTTGCTAATACACCCAGCAGAGCTTAATAAAATTATAGCAATCAATAATTTCAATGTTTTTTTCATTTCCCCCTCCGTCAATATTTACGATAGAAAGACTGATAAGTCTTCTAATATTTTCTCACACGCAAGATGACTTTTGTTAGCATATAGATATTGAAGAAACAATCCCACCCCCCATGCAAAAACAAGAATGGAAGGATTTTTGATTACAGCAGCCTCAATACTTAAGGTTGACATTCAGGTTGTTCTTTATGCTCTTCACAATGAGGACTATTCAAACGCCTCTCTACACTTCGCTGAGGAATAACTGCATCAGGCTGACAAATTGGAAGATTTTTATATTTCTCACACCACTTCATTCTTCCCAATTTATCTTGGAAACCTGCTTGGATCATACATGCATTCACAGACTCCTCAGCATTGAATTTCTCATCAGTACTTGTTTCTGTATCAAGACGACCATCAAGATGCTGTATTCCACATTCTAACAGAGCTTTTTTGATCTCAAGCTGATCAGCACCTGATTTTTCCCATGCATCTACAGCTGTTCGAGAAGGCTGCTCAGGGTAGCATCCAGCCATAACAAATAAGGTTATCCCGCTTAATAATTTTAAAATCTGCTTCATTTTCCTATCCTTGAGTAATTTTGATATTACGAAACAATCTATAAATTATTTTACATGCTGTTTTTTATTTCCAAAACAATGATGAACATTATCAACCTATATTATTTTTATCTTTCCGAAGATTATGCCATAATTATTATATCAAAAATACGGTAAAATTATTACTAAAATCATCTATCTATCAACGATATGCTTATAATTATTATCAATATTTTGATTATAACCAAAATAGATATTTCATATTATTGCGCCAACAGTTGTGGTACCCATAAATAAATAGCATTGACATGCTGAATTAAGCCCCCCGCGTACGGGTATGAGAAACATGAAGGTAGGGATTGTGATCGTCACAAACAGCAAGACTTAAGGTTTGCATTCAGGTGCATTTTTATATTTTTTACAAAAAGGGCTGTTCAAGCGCTTCTTGACACTGCGCCTCGGGATGACTGCGCCTGAACGACAAATCGGCAAGTTTTCGGCTCTAAAAGTATAACATGGTCCACCCGCTCTTGCTACCTCTTCATCTTTATAGCGGAAACCTGATTGAAGCATGCAAGCATAAGTTGTTGCTTTTGCATTGATGCTCTGCTTTCTGTTTTCTGGATCGACATCATAAGGAGTTGGCATACCACATTCTAACAAGCCTTTTCCTATCTCTGTAAAATCTGCTCCTGGTTTTTCCCAAGCAGTCAAATATCCTGAAGGAGGCTTATTAAACTGACATCCAGCTATACTTAACAAAGTTACAGCACTTAATAATTTTACGATGTGTTTCATTTTTTACTCCATGATCTAATTCAAGGCTTTTGTTCTAAATGAGATGTGCCATAAAATTTTTGGCATTTTGGACCCGCATCTCCAAGACAGGTATGGGGATTTATGGGATTTGTAGCCACTCTCTACCATTCTATCCAAACGTTACTGCCAGCAGGTATCGTTTCGTAGGTATAGCCATTACCGCCAATAATTCTGCTTACAAAGTCAAATTTATTCCCATCAAAACCTGTTTCATGCGTCTGTGAATGGCTGCTATGATGGTCTGTCATGCCAACAATCGTCATACTTTCCCCCATTACATTGATATCTTGACCAGAAATCAGATGAGAAGCAATAATCGTAGCATCTCATTGTACATCCATATCAACATTGCCTGTTGCCTCAAGGATAGAGAGAATTGTTGTTGTGTGTGTTCAGAGCTATTGGAAGATTTCTCGTGTAAAAAGCCACTTTCCGATGATTTTTTTGCTGGTTGTAGTGTTCTTGAGCGCCTTTTATGGTAATATCGAATAATTTTGCACCGAAATACAGTTGCGGAGTGCATTTTGTCCGCCTCCACTTGTGATAAAAATTACTCTTGTATCAATATTAAAAAATAAGTTTGATCCTTCCTCTTGTGAGAGCAATAAGAATCGTAAAACTGTCACACGTTCATTGTTCTCTTTAATTTACTCTTCTATGAGATTTTATTGTAATACCTTGCTGCTGTTTATTAAAGTTTTTGTAAAAACAATGATACAATGCCTCATGTAACTTTGTTATCCACTATTTTCTACCAACGCCAATCCTCTTTGAGAAAAAATACATAAAGAACTTTATCTTCGCTTCTAAAAGCAATAGTAATTTTCTAAACAACAAAATTTAAACAACCAATTTTTTAAAGAGCTAAAAAACAATTCTTACAATAACTTCTTTCGTGAAACAGAACTTCATTAATACGTTTAGAAAAAGATATCTGCCTATAATCATGTATCTGGTAAAATCTATTTGCACTGTTAGGCATTTTAACCTGAAAGACTTATATTGATGGCACAGCTCACCATCAAAAAAACGCCTAATATTTATATGATTTTGTCGTTACCGTAAACAATGGTTCACAAAAACTTCCAAAGCAAAATAATAACGAGCAGATTTTTTCAATCTAGATTGTTCTAACCTTTAGAGAAAACAATCAAACACCTGTTCTCCTGATGACATCAGCTATTTGTTTTGAGTTTTTTCTCTATTCACATTTTATTCAGCTTCTTTTGCTTAAAATTATAAAGTTTAAGTGCATAGAAACAAATAACAAGCCAAGCAATCCAAATAACACCTATAATTAAAACTGGTCGTGTCTCATCAAAATACCATAGGAGAATAAAAATAAAAACCATAAATAAAATAGAAAAAATCGATCCTATTGGCCAAAATGGAATGGGAAATTTTAAACCATTCTGAGCTTCTTTAGGCATCTTAATTCGCATAAAAAATTGTGAAAGTAGAATCATCATCCAAACAAAAACTGTCGCAAATGTTGCCATTGCAGCAATAAGAAAAAAAAGCTTTTCATGATAAAAATAATTAAGGACAGCACCAAGAAGAAAAATACCGAAGATCATCAAAATAACAAAAACTGGTATACCGTTTTTTGATAAATATTGAAACTTTTTTAAAGCATAACCTTCCTGCGATAAACCATGGATCATACGACAAGCACCATACATTCCACTATTCATTGCTGAAATAGCCGCTGTAACAACAACAATATTTAAAATATTTGCTGCATATGAAATCCCAAGATTTTCAAAAATGGATACAAAAGGGCTATCCATGAGACCAATCTCATTCCAAGGATAAAGAGACATTAAAATAGCTAACGTCATGACGTAAAAAAGCAAAATACGAACTGGAGTAGAATTAATTGCCTTTGAAATCGTTTGATGAGGGTTTTGAACTTCCATAACTGCCATGCCAATGATTTCTATGCCACCAAAAGCAAAAACAACAACACTAAAGCAAGCTAAAAAACCAAACCAACCATTGGGAAAAAGTCCACCATTTTTCCATAAATTATGAACAGTAACGGTAGAAAAATCTGCACCTTCACCCCACCCCCAAAAAATAATTGCTATTCCTAAAATAATCATCGCAATGATAGCGATAACTTTAATAGAAGATAGCCAAAACTCTAGTTCACCATAGACTTCTACAGCCGCTAAATTAATACCTGTGATGATTAATGTAATACTCAGTGCCCATACCCAAGGAGCAACATCAGGATACCAAAACCCCATATAAGTCGCAAAAGCTGTAATATCAGCCAAACCAACAAGAATCATCTCAAATACATATGTCCATCCCGTTAAAAAACCTGCTAATGGTGATATGTAATTTGCCGCATAACGAGCAAAAGAACCAGGCAATGGATTATGAAGTATCATCTCTCCTAGAGCCCGCATAACCATAAAAATAGCTAAACCAGCAATACAATAGGCAATCAAAACACTGGGACCCGCAAGCTTAATTGCCTGTGCAGACCCATAAAAAAGACCTGTTCCAATAGCAGAACCAAGAGCTAAAAAAATAACTTGGCGCTTACTCATCCCTCTTTTCAGTTCATTTATTGCCATTTCTTTCCTTACTTTTTGAAATGCTGACAATCCACACCACGATAACAGCTCTATGAGAAATAAAGCCTCATGTTTCTTTCACAAATATATTTCAAAAAACATCGAAGACCAGCCAGTCCAACACTTTGCTCTAAACAATGAAAAAATACTTTTATTGCGAATTATTCAGCTTTTATAGCCTACAATTTCGTATTATTTTATTCAAATAAAGTGATAATGAATTTTTTCATAATTGTCATTTAATTCATTTCGTATTCTCTAGTTTTTTACAGAGAAAATTAACCTTAATGTAATCTAAACTTTTAGGCTTCTATTTCAGTGCACTGAAATAGAAGCCTAAAAATTCATAACAAACACATTAACTATGCATACAATTAATTTTTTGTTACTTTAAGCCAACTCTCTTTGAGCTTATAAAAAAACTTTTTACGCCAATTGAATAGCTCAATTAATGATAATACGAATCTCGCAAGTTTTCAAAAGTATGAGAAAGTGTATCTACAACCCATCTTTTAAGGACTCCAGCTGCCTTAACGACAAGCTTTCCAATGAAAAAAAAATATACGGTAAAAAGAGCATCTTTGATTGTTGGTCCGATGATAGCGTTCTCCTTACCTCTGGGAATTTGCCCTGATATAGCAATAAAATCTTTGTTTTTCGCTGAAATAAGAGGCTCTTTCTCTTGGGCCACTATCATAATGAAAACTTCCTCTGGAAAGCTACCTCTCCTAAAATTTGCATGAATCTCAAGAATTTGAGAGAAAAAAAGAACTGTTATTGAAACACATAATTTAGCACTTTTAAACATTCCTTTCTCCTTTTTTATTTTAAATATCAAAAATAAACTATAAAATTCATAAAGTATTAACAAATAAGAATAATATAAAATAAAACTTTTATTTTTACTCGATACAATACATATATTATAATTTATATTTATATTTATATTTATATTTATAGAAATATAATATCACGAATATATAATTCGTGGATATTATTTAACTTATATTAAAATTTCTGATATAAATCAGAAAATATAGGTGCTTTAAGTTTATAGTTTCTATAAAATAACATAATATCTAGTTAACTACAAAAATCAGATATATACAGTAATAAATATATGATTTATTAAATAATTCAAATATTGTATCGCTCCTCTATATTTTCATATGAGAAAGTTTTAAAATTCAATATCCGCCCTTCAGCATTGACCTTCAAACAAATACTATTGAAAACTTAATGAAGGAAAAATTGTTTCTGGTAAAACAGATAATAAGTGCCCTTCACGCACAAGTATATGTGCTTGATGAAGATCTGGAGCCAGATAGCGATCTTCCTTAAGAGAAGCAACATTTTTTCGTAGACATTCCATAACGGATTGCAAAAAAGTACTTGTTTTTAAAGGTGCACGATATTCAATTCCTTGTGCTGCAACAAGCGTTTCAATGCCAATAAGTGTAAAAAGATTTTCGCTCATTACCAATAACCGACGCGCTCCATGGCAAGCCATTGAAACATGATCTTCTTGATTGGCAGAAGTTGGGATTGAATCAACGGAAGCAGGATGGGCCATTTGCTTATTTTCAGACATTAAAGCTGCCGCTGTTACTTCAGCAATCATAAAACCTGAATTAAGACCCGCATTATGCGCTAAAAAAGCTGGAAGTCCATAAGAAACTGCTGGATCAACCATAAGAGCAATACGCCGTTGAGAAATAGATCCTATTTCACATAAAGCAAGAGCAATCTGATCAGCAGCAAACGCTACAGGTTCAGCATGAAAATTCCCACCTGATACAACTTCACCATTCCTTAAAATCAATGGATTATCTGTAACAGCATTTGCTTCAATAATCAGTGTTTTTGCTGCTGCCAGCAAAATATCAAAACATGCCCCCATGACCTGTGGCTGGCAACGTATACAATAAGGATCTTGTACACGCTCATCCCCCTGTAAATGTGCTGCACGAATTTCTGAATCCTCTACAAGCTTTTCTAATGTTTTCGATACAGCAATCTGCCCATAATGTCCTCGTAAAATATGGATATCAGGATGAAATGGCGCCGTTGATCCCATGATAGCATCTGTCGTCAAAGCCCCTGCCAACAATCCACCACACAATGCCCGATAACCTCGAAAAAGACCAGCAAGTGCAAGGGCTGTTGATGTTTGAGTCCCATTAATAAGAGCGAGACCTTCCTTTGCCTCTAAAATAATAGGGGACAATCCCGCTTTCTCTAATGCAACCGCCCCACTCATACGAATATTTTGAAAAAATGCTTCTCCTTCTCCCATCATAACAGCCGCCATGTGAGCAAGTGGAGCTAGATCACCTGAAGCACCAACAGACCCTTTTTCAGGGATGACAGGAATGACGCCTTTTGCAAGCATATTTTCCAGCAAATTTACCAATTCTAGACGAACTCCTGAAGCCCCTCTTCCTAAAGAGATAAGCTTTAAGCTCATTATCAAACGCACAATATTTTCAGCTAAAGGCTCTCCTACCCCACAACAATGGGACAAAATAAGGTTTCTCTGTAAAACAGCGACATCGTCCGCATCAATTTTAATGGAAGCCAACTTCCCAAAACCAGTATTAATACCGTACACAGGCTCACTTCCAGCAGCAATTTCAGCAATGCGCTGAGCCCCTTTCTCGATAGCTAAATGCGTGTCATTATGAAGTTTACTCACTTCACCATTAAAATAAATAGCTGCAAGCTCACTAAGCGTCACCTCGCTCGGTTTCAGTATAATAGTCATAATTTACTTTCTTTTTTTATCAAAGTATAACGTTTAGCATTATTGATCCTTCTATAAAACAAAAAAAACTATAACGACTCTTTAAAGCGAGAATGCTTTCTTAAAGGTATTCCTTACAATGGAGTTATTATCCAAAAGTAGAATAGTTGACGATAAATGAAAATGAAATATTGACAAACACAACCAAGGTCATGGATTTTAAAAATAGATAACGCATTAATTTATAATTATAATCTAGCATGATTCATATTAAATGAGAGAGCGGAATATCTTTAGACTCTCTCATTCCAAATCTGTGTATGTTGAATCAATCAAAACCATTCGCTTGCACGTCATAAGCGAAATTGGCGTATGGATAAACTGTACAAAAAAGGACTACTCCTCTTATAAACCATGTCAAGGACTGTCGCAACATTGGGAGATGAAAGTGTGGATGGTGCAGGCTTATTCTTTTATGAAGCGTAAAGATGGAGAACTCAATGGATTTATCATCAAGCTATTCCTACTAAACTTATAAAAATCTTAAATAGATAGCTGTCACAATCTATCATGATTGCAAAAATTAAACTCTATAGAAAATTAAAAAACTTATTCAACACATCACAACAGAGAAGAAATTGAGCTTTTTTGCTACTTCTAAAATTGTATTTAAAGCGCCAGATTGAAACCTGAAAAGCACATCTTCAATAAAACCACACAAGACTCCCCCTAATCCGTTATTTAAAATAAAAATAAAAGAAGTTTTCTTATATCAAAAAATTTAATTAACATATTGTTTTTATATTATATCTTTAAAAAATAGAAATGCTTCATATAGCATATTTATATTTTACTTTTTTGTTATACTGAATCTGAATTTAGAGATAATTTCAAAATGAGTTGTTTTTTAAAGGTGCTTCCAAGCCATTACCTTTTTTACTACAAATTTCTGATTATGATAATTTTTTGTACTTTTTCAGTTGTTTTTGTCAAAATTTATTAAAAACACTCTCATTTAATAATAAAAAGCAATCATAAAAACAAAGAATTATCAAACATTTCTATTCAATCTACCTCTTCTTATTTTATAAAATAATCTGTTGTTAAACTGCAGTAAAGAAAGCGCTTCGATGCTATAATGCAGTGCATAAATTTTCTATTTAAACTCTCTCATATCAAGTGAACAATGAAAATCAGCGGTAATAAGATGTCAATGTGAATGCTGAAGAAAAAAACTTTCGCCCTCAAAGTCTGCCTTAATAAGGCGTTAATTTCCTGAATACCGCCCACTCTGATGTGCTAAAAGAGCAAAAGCAATCATCGATATCGGATTATCCTGCATACATATAGAGCTCACTTCGATACAAAAGCTCCAAATTGCCTTGCACTTCATATTTCTTTATCAATGCGACCAATTGCCGCAAATATTCTTCCCCATAGCAAACAATAGCGCGTTGCGCTTGCGTTGAAGAGCGGCTCATTCCAATAAAAGCTTCAGATGGGATCATCATCGTCCAATTGTGCGTATGAAAAAAAATCTTTTCTGGATCTACCCCAAAGCCATCAGTCATTTCCTGTAAAAAATCAAAATTACGATAATAACGGGAATAATTCGGACTCATTTTCTCTAACAATGTCTCATAAGCCTCTAGAAATTCGCTATGCTTGAAATCACGATTATTTTGAATAACCGCCATGACACCATTGACTCGAAGTTGATCTGAAACAGAACAAAGCAACTTGGGACGATCCATCCACTGAAACGCTTGCGCTGCAATGACAAGATCAACCTCGCCAATTTGAGGCAATAGGTCTTCGGCACGCCCCTGATACCACTGCACCGTAGGAAATTTTTTTCGCCCCTGCTTAATCATATCTGCCGATACATCGATAGCATGATATTGGTGCTCATTTCCTAAAAATTTAACAATTCCCTCTAATGCGATGCCTGTCCCAGCACCCACATCCACAATGGACAAATGCTTTTTGTTCTTAAAAGGATGGGCATGGTTTTAAATAAAGTAAGGGGATAGCGAGGACGATAACGATCATAATCATTAGCCAATCCATCAAACTTTTCACTTTGCCGCTGAACACTTTCTATCATAGGACTTTCACCCTCCTTCTCAATTACTACCATACATAATAAAAAAGCCTTTTTATCCAATGTATTAAACATAACTTCTAAAGGAGGAAAATAAGAACTGCCCTGACCTTCTATCTTTCCATAAGATTGATACTTACATTTTTCTCTTTTCCAATTGTTATCTGCACGTTGCAAAACCCAAAACTCCTACGAAAATAATATAATTTTCTGTAATAATAATTGATATAAATATTATTGATCTTTTATAAGATGACATCTATATTACTAGTATTATTTTAATATCAGCAAGTCACTTAAGCGTACCTAAAACGCATAGAGATATCAATTTATTGATAAATACGCCTGTTTATAAAGTTCAAAATACTTTCCACCAAGAAAATAAACCCTATATAATACATAAAATATCTGTGGAGACATCTTTATGTTAAATGTACAAACTTCTTCAATGTTTAAAATATTAAAAAAATTTCCAATCGTGATTCTTTTGGCATGGTTAGTGCCATTTTTAAGTGGGTGCGGATTTAATACGATACCAACAAATGAAGAAAAAGCACATGCAGCATGGAGTGAAGTGCTCAATCAATATCAACGTCGTACAGATCTCATCCCCAATCTTGTAGAAACAGTTAAAGCTTACGCAGCTCATGAACAAAGTGTTTTCACAAATGTAATTGAAGCACGTGCTAAAGCAACACAAGTCAACATTAATGCAGATATGTTGAATAATCCAGAAGTTATGCAGCAATATCTCAAAAATCAAGCAAATTTATCAAGTGCACTTTCGCGACTTATGGCTGTTGTTGAAAACTATCCGGATCTTAAAGCAAACCAAAACTTTCTTGCTCTTCAATCACAATTAGAAGGAACAGAAAACCGTATTTCCGTTGCGCGCCGCGATTATATTGAAACAGTACGTGCCTACAATACTGCACTCAAAACAATGCCGACGATGATTTGGGCAAAATTATGGTTTCGTGATGCTAAACCTATGCCAACTTTTACGATCGATACTGATAGCCAACAAACACCAAAGGTTAATTTTAATTAATGAAATCATTTCGATACTCTTTGCAACGTATTGTATTTCCAAAATTATGGGCTTTTATCTGCTCTCTGTATTTAGTTGCTGCATTGGGAAGTATCGCTTGTTCGCAAATAAAATTTCCTCATTTAACAGGTTATGTTAATGATGTGGCTCATTTGCTCGATAATGCAACCAAGGAAGACTTGACAAAAAAACTGGCAGCACTCGAAGAGAAAACGGGAGATCAAATTGTTCTTATAACACTCCCTACTCTTTCGGGCAACGATATAGAAACGTACAGCAATTTTCTTTTTCGTACATGGGGATTAGGCCAAAAGAAGATCAATAATGGTGTATTACTGGTCATTGCACCGAATGAACGCACAGCACGTATCGAAGTTGGATATGGTTTGGAAGGAGAGCTAACAGATGCTCTTTCCTCTGTCATTATTAATAGCTTCATGATTCCTAATTTTCGCGAAGGAAATTATCAAAAAGGAATTGCTGAAGCAGTTGATACAATTATCAAAGTTATTACAGAAAGTGATTCTGATTTTACTTTTCGCATCAAAGAAAAAGCTAAAATCGTTGAAGAACAACGTAAACAAGCTGAAAAAGAAGAAATGGTAATCAATGCAATTATGTTTCTCATTCTCTTTATAGTCGTTGGTTTGCCCATTCTTGCAATGATTTTTGGTAAAAAAGTGGGTCCACAAAAGTATCTCTGGCTGGGGATCATCTTCACACCTTGGTTTCTTAACTTAAGTGCCGGTGGCAGATATCCTGGTGGAAGGTTCGGTGGTCCTAGAGGTGGAGGGGGATTTAGGGGTGGTGGTGGATCATCAGGTGGTGGTGGTGCAACAGGAAGATGGTAAAAGGAACGTGGATTTTTAAGCGTAGCAAATCTTCTTAAGATAAAATTTTATGAACGTATTCTCTTTTATTCAACAATTCTATACCTTACTCTGTAATCACTTTTATTGATTACAATACAAACTCAAACATCAAGATAAATATTACCCATGACATGTGAATTGAAACATACAGATCGTAATCACTTATCACATCATTTTAATGCAATTCTAGAAAATCCACCCGTCGAATGGAAAATAAGCGATCATCTAGTTGAGTATCCTGAAGCTCTGCGTTATATGCAAGAACGTGTAGAAAAAATTCTTGCAAAAACTGCGCATGAACAAGTTTGGCTTCTCGAACACCCTTCCCTTTATACAGCGGGAACGAGTGCAAATAAAAAAGATCTTTTGGCTCCTAATTTATTCCCTGTTTATGAAGCAGGACGTGGAGGTGAATTTACATATCACGGTCCAGGACAGCGTATTGCTTATATCATGCTTGATCTTAAACGCCGGAAACAAGACATTCGTGCTTTCATTAGTGCATTAGAAGAATGGATCATACAGATGCTTGCCAACTTTAATATTAAAGGCGAACGCAGAGAAGATCGCGTTGGTGTCTGGGTTAAACAGTCTCATTGCCCATCAAAACAAAATGATCTTTCTTCCGAAGATAAAATTGCAGCTATTGGCATTCGAGTGCGCAAATGGATAAGTTTTCATGGAGTTTCTATCAATGTTAATCCTAATTTAGCCCATTATTCAGGAATTGTTCCTTGTGGAATTACAAACCACGGTGTAACAAGCTTTCTTGATCTAGGTTGCCCTGTAGCAATGCATGATATTGATATTGCTCTCAAACACGCTTTTGAAAAAATTTTTGGTCCAACAATCGATGTTTCCTAAGTGCATTGATTTTTAAATAAAAAACAGGCATAAAATTATTTTAATAAATATTTGATTTTATGAGGTGGATAGTTAAACGCTATGAGCGATAACAAAAAGGATCTTTTTAGTGTTTTAAATAAAGCCCAATCTCGGGTAAATACAAAAGAAAACACTCTGCAGTCTCCAATGAAATCAAACGCGATGATTTCAAGAAAAAGTGCAAAAGATACGCAAGAAGATGACTATAATGCCCTCTCTATTCGAGTTCTTGAGGGTTTAGAGCCGGTACGTTTACGCCCTGGAATGTATATTGGTGGAACAGACAGTAAAGCGCTTCATCATTTATTTGCCGAAATTATTGATAACGCGATGGATGAAGCTGTTGCGGGTTATGCAGATTCTATTGAGGTCTCATTAGATAGGAATGGTTATATAACCGTTACAGATAATGGACGCGGTATTCCTGTTGAAAATCATCCTCAAATGCCTGAGAAATCGACTCTTGAAGTTATTATGACACAACTCCACTCAGGGGGAAAATTTGATGGAAAGGCTTATCAAACTGCAGGTGGACTTCATGGAGTAGGAATTTCTGTCGTCAATGCTCTTTCTGATGATATGGAAGTTGAAGTTGCACGAGAACGAAAACTTTACCGCCAACGTTTCTCACGTGGTATTCCTCAATCTGGATTAGAAGATCTGGGAGATGTTTATAATCGTCGTGGTACGCGCGTTCGTTTTCATCCTGATCATAAAATTTTTGGTGAAAAAGCAGCTTTTGATCCAGAAAAAATCTATAAGATGACATGCTCCAAAGCCTATCTTTTTGGTGGCGTAAAAATTCGCTGGTCTTGTGATCCCGTCATACTTGAAGGCGCAAAAAATATTCCTGAAAAAGCTGTTTTTCATTTTCCCGATGGGCTTAAAGACTATTTACTTTCGTCACTAAAAGATGAATATCGAGTAACGTCAGAAATTTTTTCTGGCAAAACACACCACAATAATGGCCATGGCTCCGTTGAGTGGGCTATCGCTTGGCATGGTGGTGATTCTTGTGTGCAATCTTACTGCAATACGATTCCTACAGGAGAAGGCGGAACACATGAAATAGGATTACGTCAAGCTCTTTTGCGTGGATTGAAATCCTACGCTGAGTTAATAGGAAACAAGCGCGCAACGATTATTACGTCTGACGATATTATGATTTCAACAGCCGCAATACTTTCAGTCTTTATCAGTAACCCTGAATTTGTTGGACAAACAAAAGATCGATTAGCAACCATTGAAGCACAGCGTATCGTTGAGAATGCAATCCGCGATCCCTTTGATCATTGGTTAGCAAATTCCCCACAAGAAGCAACAAAACTTCTCGATTGGGTTATTGAACGTGCTGAAGAACGTGTTAGACGACGCCAAGATAGAGAAATAAGTCGAAAAACTGCTGTCCGTAAATTACGTCTGCCCGGTAAACTTGCAGATTGTAGCCAGAACCATGCTTTGGGTGCTGAACTATTCATTGTTGAAGGGGATTCTGCAGGAGGATCTGCTAAACAAGCAAGAAATAGAGCAAACCAAGCAATTTTACCTCTTCGTGGTAAAATCTTAAATGTCGCCAGTGCTGCACATGAAAAAATGAACTCAAGCCAAACAATTAGCGATCTGATCCTTGCTCTTGGATGTGGAACACGCTCCAAGTATCGTGAAAAAGATCTCAGATATGAACGTATTATCATCATGACAGATGCTGATGTTGATGGTGCTCATATTGCGTCACTGCTCATTACCTTCTTCTTTCAAGAAATGCCTGACCTTATTCATCAGGGACATTTATATCTTGCCGTCCCTCCCCTTTATAGAATATCTCAAGGAGGAAAAGTTGCTTATGCTCGTGACGACATTCATAAGGATGAATTGCTCAAAACTGAATTTACTGGAAAAGCTAAAATCGAAATCGGGCGTTTTAAAGGGCTGGGTGAAATGCGCGCAGAACAACTTAAAGAAACGACTATGCATCCTCAAAAACGTACATTGCTTCGTGTTTCTATTGATGCCGTGGAAATGCAAGAAACGAAAAAGACTGTAGAAAGTCTCATGGGAACAAAACCAGAAGCACGATTTCGTTTCATACAAGAAAACTCTACTTTTGCTTCTAATCTAGACATCTAATGTAAAAAATATCCCTTTCAAACCACTGCAGCTGCGTCAATCACGCGCAGTTGCGGATTGATCGTTCCATTCCAATAATTCAGACTAAGATGACCAGCTAAATGAATCATTTCACCAATATTTTCAAAAAGAAAATCACCTAGCGATGTCCCTACAGCACGAAAAGCTATTCCTTGTAGTTTTTTTCCTTCAACATTAGATACAATGAGGCGAAGATGTCCTTTACCAACTTCAGATAGATTCACCAGTCGATGAGAGGGAAGAACAAAAACAGGTGTTGCATTCCCTGCCCCAAATGGCCCTGCTTTTTCAAGCAATTCAAACAGCGCTTCATTAACACCAGAAGCAGAAAGAGAACCATCTATACTAAGAGATTTTTTTGCACGCAACTGTGAAACCATTAAAGAAACTTTTTCTTCTAGCCATTTTCGAAAAATTTCAATTTTTGTTGATTGAATTGTAATTCCTGCTGCCATACTATGCCCCCCTCCTTTTTCTAATAAATTGAGTGTAACAGCTTCACGAACGATTGCTCCTAAATCTATACCATTAATTGAGCGTCCCGACCCTACGCCATTTCCATCTTCTTTCAAAGCAATAGCAAAAACAGGACAAAAAAAACGCTCTTTGAGGCGGGAAGCAAGAATACCAATAATCCCCGGATGCCATTCTTTATGAGAAATGACAAGTGACAATGGTGTTTCTTGACCTTGATAAAGAGAAGCAATATAGGATTCCGCTTGTGCTAATTGAATATTCTCCATTTCTTGGCGTTCTTGATTAAGCCGATCTAATTGTTCTGCTATTCTGTCCGCTTCATCTTTATTCTCACAGCTAAGCAAACGTGCTCCCAAAGCTTGATCACCAATGCGCCCTCCTGCATTAATTCTAGGACCTAATAAAAAACCTAAATGAAAACTATTAAGCGGCTCCCCTATTCGTGCAACCTTTGTTAAAGCTGTTATTCCTAGATTATGCATAGAACGAGCAACTTGAAGCCCTTTTAACACAAAAGCACGGTTAACCCCCTGTAATGGAACGACATCACATATGGTTGCCAATGCAACAAGATCAAGCATACTTAAAAGATCAGGCAGCGGTCCTTGGAATTGTTTTTTCCGCAGCAAATGATGAACCCAAGCTAACGTAACAAAAACAACGCCAGCTGCACATAAATGCCCCTGTTTAGAAAAATCATCAGGACGATTAGGATTGACAAGAGCAACAGCTTCTTGATGAATCTCTGACATTTGATGATGATCTAAAATCACAACATCAGCACCAGCAAGCCTCGCTGCTTTTACGGCATCAGGACTGTTTGCGCCACAATCAACAGTGATAATTAACCGAGCGCCTTCTTGCACAAGCATCCTCATTGCTTGTTCATTCGGACCATAGCCTTCAACAATACGATCAGGAATATAAATTTTGACTTCAATACCAAAATAACGAAAAAAACGTGCTATGAGTGCCGATGAACAAGCACCATCAACATCATAATCACCAAACACAGCAACCTGTTCTTGATTGAGAAGAGCCTTAACAATGCGCTCTGCAGCGCATTGCATATCCCTAAAACTTTCTGGATCAGGCATAAGCGTACGCAATGTTGGATTAATAAAAGCAACAGCCTCAGCTTCATCCACATCTCTTGCTGAAAGTACTCGAGCTAACTGATCTGGAAAGCCAAATTTTTGAGAAATAGCGCGCGCGTTATTTATCCCTTGAACATCAAGGGCATCTAACCAAGCTTGACCACAAGCAGAAGATTCAACATTGAGAAAATAACGAGACCACTGCATTATTTCTTATTTTATAATGAAGAACGATAAAATACAATCATGCGTTAAAGATAAAATAGTCTTTTGCAACATTCATTTTAAGTTTAAATGGTCTACAAACTTCTTTTAATGGGGTATTATAATACCTTTCTTGTAACATGTTGTTTTATAAAGTTTTTATTTTCTCTTGACGTCAATCAAAAGACATTATATCAGAGCAAGTAGTATGCGTTAAATATTTCGCTATGGTAACAATTTTCAACGCAAAACAGTAAAAATTCCCTTATATTAAAAGGGTTCTAATAAAGGATACTTCTATGGCAACTTTTTCACAAAAGCCAACTGAAGTGGTGAAAAAATGGGTTATTATTGACGCAGAAAACCTTGTTTTGGGTCGTCTTGCCACATTTGTTGCTAACCGCTTACGTGGCAAACATAAAGCTACATTTACTCCACATGTTGATGATGGTGACAACGTTATTGTCATTAATGCAGATAAAATAGCTCTCACTGGCAAAAAATATACGGATAAAAAATATTATTGGCATACCGGCTATATTGGTGGAATCAAACAACGTACAGCACGTCAACTTCTTGAGGGGCGTTTTCCCGAACGCGTTATTGAAAAAGCAGTAGAGCGCATGATTCCTCGAGGGCCTCTTGGTCGCCGTCAATTGAAGAATCTACGTGTTTACGCTGGAAGCCAACATCCACATGAAGCACAACAGCCTGAATCTCTTGACGTTGGTGCTTTAAACCGCAAAAACAAAAGGATTGCTTGATTATGGCTGAAATTAATTCTCTTTCTGAGCTTAGCATAGTAACAAGTATTACAGAAACACATGAAAATGTTGTTCCTGTTCACGTGCAGAAGCTTGATTCACAAGGACGTGCTTACGCAACAGGAAAGCGTAAAGACGCTGTTGCGCGTGTATGGATTAAACCAGGTTCTGGAAAAATCACGATCAACAATAAGGAATTTGACAAATATTTTGCTCGTCCTGTTCTTAGAATGATTCTTCGTCAACCAATTGTTGCAACAAATAGGGATACCCAGTTTGATATTATTGCAACCGTTGCAGGCGGTGGTCTTTCTGGACAAGCCGGTGCAGTGCGCCATGGCATTTCCAAAGCTTTAACCTATTACGAACCAGAACTTCGCTCAATCTTGAAAAAAGGTGGGTTTCTTACCCGTGATAGTCGTGTTGTTGAACGTAAAAAATACGGTAAAGCAAAAGCACGTCGTTCTTTCCAATTCTCAAAGCGTTAATTTCAATTTTTGCAATGCATAAAGCCTCGGACAAAAACGGGGCTTTTTAAAACTGCTAAAACAGACTTTTAGATGAATGTAGGAACAAATCTATACCGATTAGAAAAAACAAGAATGCAAAACAACCTCTTCTCTTAAGATAAAAGGCAAGAAAAATAGACCGAAAAAATTCAAAACTTCAGTTTCAATTTTTTAAATCTGTTTTACTAACTTGTAATATATCGACGTGCTAAAGCACAAAAATATTTACGCGACAACTTTAGCAATCTTATAAGCTTTTCAATATTTTTTCTATCATCACTTAACAAGCTTTAGTCCAAGAAATGCTTTACCATTGTAATAAAATGAGGGACAGAAATAGGCTTTGACATATATTCTTCACATCCACTGGCACGAATTCGCTCCTCATCGCCTTTCATAGCAAAAGCTGTTACAGCAACAACGGGGATTGATCGAAGTTCTTCATCTTCTTTTAATTGTTTAATAACATCTATTCCAGAGACCTCTGGCAACTGGATATCCACAAGGATAAGAGATGGCATTGATGAACGCGCCAAATCTAATGCCATAAGACCATTACGTGTTTCAACGGTTTCATAACCACTCGCTTCTACAAGATCGCGAAATAACTTCATATTAAGCTCATTATCTTCCACGATCATGACTTTTTTTGACATTCGTATAACTCCACCCTTCTCAGATAAAATAGAGAAATAGAAATGAATCCACATTCTCTTTGCTTAAGATAAAATGATAAAATGAATTGTAAACCACAAAGAGATTAAAAGATTCCAATAAAAGCATTTTTGCAAATATTTGTAAGACGCATCGCTATACTTATTCAGTTCATCAACATAAAATCCACAAATAGTCGTAAGATTGTGTGACCTTGTATTTTTTGAGTTGATATACAAAGTTTATGGATATCTCAATTAATGCATTCGCGTTTTCATCATAAAAAAATATCAACCACAAACTTAGCTCAAATGCGCATTTTGAAGAGAAAAAAATTTAAGTAAATTTAAAAAGCAACTGATTAGCTGAATTTAATGCACCATATACTGGCATCCACAAAACAATATCTTAATGATATAAAAGGATAAACTTATCAAGATCATTAAGATTAAAAAAAAATAAATAAACCGTGATTAAATATCACGGTTTATTTAATATAAAACATTCAATAACAGCATAATTCAAAGTTTATCAAGGATAATATCTTTTAATTCAAAGCCCATGAACTATGAGCAAAAGCATCGAATGTTCTTCCACCTGTCTCTCTGTTAGGACTCGGTGGCTTTCTAGTAAAGAAATATACAAGATATGCGATGAGACCAAAAATCGCTGTCTCCAACCCCATTAAACCCGCAACTTTTTGGACATTTTTCTCAGCCCCTTGTCCTCCAAACTGGCTAATAATCATATCAACAGCTTTAATAACTCTATTTTCCTGTGTCATTACAGAAATAAAACCAGCATTTTGAAATCTGCCATTTAAAGAATCAGCATTGGCTCTTAAAATCTGTGAAAAGAAAATCGCTACTGCAACAAAACATACTATACAATGCTTGAATATTTTCATCATAACCACCTAATTACAATATTTAGTAAAATAAATTTTCTTTACCGCCCCCTCTAAATAGAAAACATTCCGTTATCTATCGATAAAGTATATTTATCTTCTGATAATAAAAATATAATACAAAATTTAATTAATAATTTTATTTTAATTGTTATTTTTATATTATATTACACTTACAATATATCCGTTACATGTTTATTTAATAATTGTCAATTATTTTATTTGTACTTTACATTATGTAGTTTAATGATAAAAATATATTAAAATAAAATTATTTTATTGTTTTTATTATAAATTTAGCTTTATTATCATAAATATTATTATGATTTTATAATATATAAAAATATCAATATGTTGTTTTTTAGTTACACATAATATTTTTATTTTTTTGTATAATATAGTAAAATAAATAGTTTTATAAAATAATTTTTCCTTAGGATAGATTGAGAAAAAATATTTGCCCCAGCTACAATTAGCGTAAGCACAAGCTTAACTCTTTGATTAAAAAAGCTAAATTAGGTAAGATAAGGGATAACTTTGGTGAATGCGCCAAATCTAATGCCATAAGCTATTACACATTTCAACGATTTCACAGCCATGCGTTTCTACAAGAACGTGGAATAATTTTAATAAAGTTCATTGTCTTCCACAATTATAAATTTCTAACATTAATATAATTCCACGACTTTAAGATAAAATAGAGAAATAAAAATGAATACACCTTCTTTCTAACCAAGATAAAATGATTAAAAATATAAATCATAAAAAATTTAATAATGTCCAATAAAAGCATTTTTGCAAATATTTGTAAGACGCATCGCTATACTTATTCAGTTTATCAAAATGATAATCTAGAATAGCCGTAAAATGATGTGATCGTATATTTTTTGAGTTAATACGAAAAATTTATGGATATTCAAATCAGCTCATGCCCCTTTTCATCTTAGAAAAGATATCAATCACGAAAATTAACATAGATATATATTTTGGAAAAAAATTTAAATAACGTTGATATGGATAGATTATTTGCTAGCAAACAATCTTCTCTATTAAATCAGAGTGTTCACTACTGTGATATTGTAATCTCAATCACGACAACACTTCAATAACAGACTAAAATATAGATTCACTATAAGCTTAAAATAAAAATTTTGGAATTGATCATACATACAATGAATGAACCGTAAAATACAAAAGTAATCATAACACTAGAAAATGAAAAAGCTTATCACTCTTGTTCACTATTCCTTCCTCTCTCATTTTTTCTGTGTTATTTTTAAAGTCTTGTAAAAGATATGAATTACATGCAAAAAAAATTAGCCCTTTGTAATCTCTACGCCATCAATCACATTAGTTTTATTAATGATAAGCAATAACATTTGTATAGCTCTAAGCTTAGAGAGCAAAACCAGATTAAAGTATCATTTTTATTTATTGTAAAGAGGATGTAAAACTCCATTTTTCTCTTATCATTGTTAAGAAAAATTGAAAAATGAGCTTATTAATATTAAAAAAATAGAAAATAATTTTTTAAAAAATAATATCTTATTTAATTACTTTTTAAAATAATATAAATATATTATGTTTATATTGTATATATTTAATTAAATAATAATATTTATAATAACACTAAAATAGTACATAATAATTATCTTTATATCAAATAAAATCATAACATAAAATAAGAAATTCACAATAAAATTAGGTATAATTCCATTAGTTAACAAGTAAAACAAAGAAATATATTTAATTATGTTATTGAACTCAGTTGCGTTGCCATCGTTTTTGCCTGCTTGGATTGGTGAATCCTTTTATTTCCAAGCAATTATTAACTGAATTTTGACTGCTCAGCATGCTGAAAAATCTCTATGTGATTGTTGTCTTGATAATTGCTATCATGTTGTTTGGCGAAGCTCTTAGCTTTCTATCGGGCAACTTAAAAGCTTTATTCTGTCAATTTTCTTATTGTTTAAGCAAAAACTCATCCACGTAATAATATATTGAATGCACCAACAAAATCCGCACGAATAACCACATTCTGCACATATAAAAATTACCCATCTTTGACAATTTTTTAGCACTATAAACGCAACAAAAATAAATTTTGCTCGGAGAAGAAAGCACTACTAATATTGTACACCATCTTACCATTGGCTTGTGTCATCAAGCAGCCATCTAAACTCAAACTAATCTAAAACCAAGAAATTTAACTCTCTGATTTTTATTGTAAATTCTTTGCTCATAGCTATAGAAATACAACCGATTTTATGCATGAATATGTCTAATAAAAAATCCTCATGTGTAAATTTTACATGACTTATACCGCCAGCATAAATAACGATATTTTACAGTACGATAGAATTTTTACTCAATTTTTTATTTTTATAATCATGATGACTTTTATATTATCCCCCTAATCCATTAAATTTACGCATTGTTTTCTTATAACTTATGAAAGTCATGACCATGGAAAGAAAAGCGCTCAACAGAAGATATCCAATATTCCATTCGCCTTTACCAAGCAACAATGACACAGGCAAGGAAGCAGAAAAAGCCATGGGAAGCATAAACAAAAGCCATTTTACGATGCTTAAAGGATAAATTCCTATTGGCACAAATGAAAGCTCATAAATCATTTCATGAAAATATTCGACAGGCATCTTACGGCTAATAATAAATGTTATAAAATTGAACATCAGAAAAAAACAAATATTGACAATAAAAACACAAAATATTGCAACAACAAAAGAGATCCATCTTAGCTTAAGATCAGAAATATTCGGTAATGATACAAATAAATAGGCACTAACATAAAGGACAAAGAGCTTGATCAAATTAAGAGGTTTACACCAACCAAACAACATCAACAACCAAATTGAAACGAGCTTTATCAAGTATGGTTCAATTTTACCATCCGCTACTTTTTCAAAAAACGTTTCAATAGAATTAATAAAAATATTCAAAAATATTCCAAGTAAAACAAAGACAACAAAGATAAAATGGATTTCATCTCTGCTATAGTTACCGATCTTTCCTGAAAAAGAAGATACTCTATCAATAAATATGAATTGAATAAAATAATAGCATAGAGAAAGAATAAACTCCCCAGCCAAATTCTTACCATAAACAATCTGTCGGCGGATATTCAGACTGATAAAATGAAGGATGATTTTCATCTCAACCACCTGCTCCATTATATGCTTTCATCCCTTTATTCCAAGCGATATAAATTAAGAATAAAAAACACAAAATATAAGTAAAACTTCCGAAAATAAACTGCTGAAACAACGCTAAATTTTGCGTCGCGAAAAACTCGGCAGGAGCGGATATCATGAAACGATAAGGATTAAATTGCATAAGCGGAATAAGCCACACCGGCCAAAAAGATGGTGGTAAAAGAACACCCCCAAGAAGCGCTGAACTAAGAATACTAAAAGAGAGTAATATATTGTACTCAATCACCCAAAAGCTTAATAAAGCAATTCCAAAAGAGATTAAAAAACAAAGCAATTGTGATAGAATAACAACCAGAAAAAAGAACAGAAAAGCGATGACCAATCCCAGAATATTTTCATAGGATAAAACAAGCTTAACAATAAAAAGAGCCAATAATGGGATGCTATATAATACACTCTCCCCTAAAAAAGTAAAAAGCATTTGTGTCATATAACTAAAGGGCTTTGTAAGATATACTTCTAATTGGCCTTCTTTAACATGATGAGAGAAAAACTTAATCACATTATAACCATTATTTAAGCGACCTAGGACTAAAGCAAAAGCATAATAATACATCATATCATAAAAGCTAAAGCCATTTATGGTGTTGCCCGTATCAGAGAAAAGTGCATTCCATAATAGAAGTTGAATAACAAATGGCGAAAGTGTCCCAATGATAATATCGGTAAAAAACATTGCTCTATCACTTAGAACAGTGAGTAATCCATTCTTGGCAAAAAGAAACATACCAAAGCAGTGGTTAGATAAATTCTTTAAATTTAACACGGAGCATCTCTTCAAGCGAGGGAGTGGATACAGAGAACGTACAGTTCAATTTGGTTGTAATTTCGCGTACAAAACGCGCAAAATCCTCACGGGGCAGCGAAACCTCCAGCGAGCATTCTTCAGCGTTAAAGTGCTTATCTTTTAAAGAAGTAGATAATTTCAACGCAATCTCATCAATTTTTTCTACAACAGCTGAAGGTACAGCCATGTGTTCACAAAAAAACGTTATTCTCACCAAAGAAGGAATGACATTTTTAAGCGCGTGAAGATTACCATGAAACTGTTTCTTTCCTTTATGCAAGAGAATAATATCATCAACGTATCCATCAATATCTCCCATATCATGACTTGTGATGATATACCCAGTGCCACGCTCCCTTTTCAGTTTTTTAAGAAGCTCCCTGATTTCATGCTTAGATGTAAGATCAAGACCAATACTTGGCTCATCGAGAAACAACAGTTTAGGTCTAAAGGAGAGATTAAATGCCAATTCACTTTTCACTCTCTCACCCAGACTAAGCATCCGCACTGGCTTATCCATAATATGCTCAAGACCCAGTAACTCAGCGATCTCTTTAAGATCACGGGTAAAAGAGGCGCGTTCAAGACCATATAATGGTTGAACCATATCCAGACTGTAGCGTAAGGGCAAATCCCACCATAAACAATTCTTATGACCAAAGACCACACCCAAAGACTTGAACAGATTTTTCTTCGCTTTATAAGGATCAACACCAAGGACTTTAACACATCCCTCATCAGCGTATTGTATACCAGAAAGTATTTTAATCAGTGTCGATTTACCCGCTCCGTTAGGGCCAAGAATTGCTAACGATTGCCCTGAAAAGAGGGTGAAACTCATATCTTTTAACACATGATGATTTGTATAAACCGGCTTGAGGAGAGAAAATATCTTGTTTTTAAAACCAATTCCTCTGTCAATGTTGCGATATATTTGTGAGACGTTATTAACGTCAATCAATAATGATCCCATCAGTCACTCCTCATTTCAATTTATCCCCCCTTTGAATGTTCCCATAATAAATATCTGTTTTTGTTCACTAGAAAAAACAAAAGTGTTCAAGCCCTCCCTAGAGCAATAAAACGCACCTGACGTTTTATCTCCAATTTTTTGTCTAGATATTTTTTCAATGTGATGAGTTCACTTCAATGCAGCATTAAGATACTAAAAACTTATTTCTTCTTTTATGAAAGATAATCTTTTGGATAAACTAAGTAAGTAGAAAAATAATTGGTCATTGAAAGGAGAGCTTTGCTAAGAAAGCTTCATTGTGTAAGCAAAGATACAAAGCATAAATCTATACTATAAGCATATCAAACCACATTGATAATAAAACAAACTTCCTTGACAACAGGAATTTTTGAGAGGCTACTTTTCCTCAGCATTACTATAAAATGCCTCCTTTATCTCCCATGAAAAAACTAAAATCGCCTTCACTATTTTAGTAAATATCTTTCAGATTTTATCTAACTCATCTCCCTCAACAGACAAGCCTCCCCAATATATGACCTCTGTAGATAATTCAAAGGAGCAGCTTCATAAACTCAGATTATTAAACGATACACCATATCCAAAAAATAACAATACAATCAATATGGATAAAGATCTGTAGAAAGAAAGCCATGATATTCGAAAATTTCATCACTCAAAAACACAATTTTCTCATAGCGATCGACTTATCAAAAACTTTCTTCAAATAATGCCCTATTCATCTTATCAAATTTATAGACAAAATTTGTATCAATCAAAAAGAACAAATGAAGTTTGTTTAGTCGGTTTCAGCATCACTCTCATTAAAAGATAAAAGATTAAAACTTTGGACCATATGAGGTGGTAAAGGTGCAACAATGTCCAATATTCCTCCTGAAGGATGCGGAATACGAATACGACGTGCATGAAGATGAAGACGATTTTGAATTCCTCCTGGTAATGTCCAATTACTATCAGAAAAAAAATACTTTGTATCGCCAATGATAGGATGATCCATATGGGCTGCATGCACACGAAGCTGATGTGTTCTCCCTGTATAGGGTTCCATTTCAAGCCACGAAAGAGCCCGCCCTCGCGTATCTAAAACGCGATAGTAAGAAACCGCATGATGTGAATCTGGCTCCCCATGTTCACAAACACGCATTTTGTCACCTTGTGCAGTCATTTCCTTAACCATCCACGTTGAAATTTTGTCCTGCTTTTTTTTAGGCACGCCCCGAACCAACGCCCAATAAGTCTTTTTTGTTTCTCGCGCTCTAAAAGCAGCAGTTAAGGACTGAGCAGCTCCCCTTGATCGCGCAACAATAAGCACACCCGACGTCTCACGATCAAGACGATGAACCAAACGCGGCTTTTCACCTTTTTTATTGCGCCATACCTCAAGCATACTATCCATATGACGTGTTAAACCAGAGCCTCCTTGTACAGCCAACCCAGCTGGTTTATTAAAAACAAATACCTTTGGATCTTCATAAAGCAGCATTTTTTTCAAAACGGTCCCATCATCCTGCCCACGAAGTGTTTTATCCGTTATTGAAAGACTCTCCTTGTCATTAATAGGGAGAGGTGGAATACGAACAGCTTGCCCTATACAAAGACGCGTATCGGCTTTAACACGTCCACTATCAACCCGTATCTGACCAGAACGCAACAATTTTTGCAAAGCTCCAAAACCAAGTCCTGGATAATGCACTTTAAACCAGCGATCTAAGCGCATTCCATTTTCATCTGCCTCAACTTTTTTTATTTCTATGCCTGCCATGAAAATTCCCTTACCTGATAATTTTATTGATCTATTTTTGCGCCTTTATAAACACAAAAATTCATATTTTAGTTGGTTTTATCACACCATATTACAGTTAGTATCCAAAATTTCCTTTTCTTAACGTCCAAATTTTATTAGCTAAAAACTAAGCGTTGTAAAAATCAACAGCCTTTACGCTTAATAGCGAATGGAGATAATTAACCGTGTCCTTATTCAAAACCTATGCACGTGTTCTCACTTACCTAAATAGAGAAAAAAATGCATCCCTTTTAATCTGTACCGCTAATGTTATATTAGCTATTATCACTATTGCAGAACCTATTTTATTTGGACGGGTTATTGATTCTATTACAGACAAAACAGCTATCATCCCTACTCTTGCCATTTGGGTTTGTTTTGGACTTTCACATATTATTGCTTATGTCCTTGTTGCTCGCGGTGCTGACCGCTTAGCCCATAGACGCCGCTTAACGGTTTTAACGGAATCTTTCGAACGTATCATTGCCATGCCTTTAATTTGGCATCAACAACGTGGAACTTCCAACGCACTCCATACACTTTTGCGCGCAATAGATTCCATGTCAACCATATGGCTTGATTTTATGCGCCAACATCTCTCAACGCTTGTCGCCTTATTGGTTCTCATCCCCATAGCGTTTAATATGAATTGGCGTCTTTCAATAGTCTTGGTTGTGCTTGCCATCATTTATGTATTAATTGCACGTTTAGTGATGCGAAAAACAAAAGACGGACAAGCCGCTGTAGAATGCTATCATCATAACCTTTTTAAACATGTCAGTGACTCAATCTCTAATGTTTCCATTGTACAAAGTTATAACCGAATAAAAGAAGAAACTTCCATACTGCATCAACATACAAATGCTCTTCTTAAAGCACAAAATCCTGTTCTCAATTGGTGGGCGCTCGCCAGTGGCTTAAATCGAATGGCTTCAACAATTTCAATCGTTTGTGTTCTTCTCCTTGGAGCTTTTTTTGTTGCAAAAGATCAATTACGAGTAGGTGAAGTCGTTGCTTTTGTTGGATTTGCACAACTCATGATTAGCCGCCTAGACCAAATGAGCAATTTTATTAATTGTGCAATATCCTCACAAGCAAAACTGCAAGAATTTTTTGAAATGGAAGACTCAACCTTTCATATTAACGAACCGCAAAATCTTCCTTCCCTCCAAAATGTTAAAGGCGCCATACAATTTCATCACGTGACCTATCAATTCCCAAATTCTTCTCAAGGTGTTTTTGATATTTCCTTTGAAGTTAAAGCAGGACAAACTGTTGCGATTGTAGGACCAACAGGGGCTGGAAAAACAACATTGATCAATCTGTTGCAGCGCGTATACGACCCTACCCTTGGGCATATCTCCATTGATGGAATAAATATATGCTCAATCAATCGCGAATCTTTACGCAAATCTCTAGCAACAGTATTTCAAGACTCGGGTCTTTTCAACCGTACTATTCATGACAATATTTCAATAGGAAAAGCGAGCGCAACAAATGAAGAACTTTATGAAGCAGCAAAAATAGCAGAAGCTCACGATTTTATTCTAAAAAAAGCTGATTGTTATAACACAATGGTGGGCGAACGAGGATCTCAATTATCAGGTGGAGAAAAACAGCGACTAGCAATTGCACGCGCTGTTTTAAAAAATGCCCCTATTCTCATTCTAGATGAAGCAACAAGCGCTCTTGATGTTGAAACAGAGGCACGTGTCAAAGATGCTCTCGATTGCATAAGCCATAACCGCACTACTTTTATTATAGCACATCGCCTCTCAACAGTACGCAATGCTGATGTGATACTCTTTCTGGATCATGGTCACTTAATGGAAAAAGGAAACTTTCAAGAATTGATCGATAAAGGGGGACGTTTCTCTAATTTTTTAAAGGCAAGTGGTTTAACAATCAAACCACCAGAAAGAGAAGGAGAAAATGTTATTCCCTTACATGAAGCCATAGCTTCATAAAAACGATACTCTTCATAGATCTTATGCAAAAAATGCCTCTTCAATACAATATAGAGTGCTTATATATGATACAAGTAAAAAGATTTCTAAAAATGCCACAATCCATTTTAGGTATTTAAGAAAAATATTAAAACAGTTTAGTATTTTCTCTGCTATTGCAATTTTACTAGATTAGAACAAAAATATTTTCCTATATCTGTGCATATTGACGAGTATACATTCTCATTTAGGGAAAATGTAAAGATGTAAAGGTAAAAACAATTTCCAGTTTTACCGTCTTCCTTTCACTCAGCTTTACGAATTTCAAAACGAACTAAAGTAATATCTTTTAAATAATGAATATTATGTATTGCGTTGCACTTTTGTTTATCACTTTCTTTATAGTCCTCTCATAAAGAACAGAACATCCTTGTTTTGCACATTCATATAACTTTTTTTAAGAAACATTTCTCAATGCTCTTAAGCCCATTTCACAACGACATTCGTGAGTGGTTTTGATTAATTTAACATACACAGAATTTGAAATAATAAAACCCTACGAATATTCGTAGCTCTTATTCAAAAGATAAAACGATAAATTATCATTATAATTCAATATATTAAAGCAATTTTATCATAAATAAATTAGATGTTAATCTAAATATTTAGATTTATGTTATATTCCTTTGATTTATATTGATAATTCATTACTTTATAACTTAAAATAAAGATTTATAAAGATAGGAGAATATTCCTTTCAAGACCTTTTAATAATAAACCAAAAAACTGTTTTCTTGTACATAACAAGCAAAATGAAAATAATAGCTCTAAGATACAACAACTCTTTTATAAGCCTTTTCAAGGAAAGAAATTTTATTCATTTGAATAACTAATCGAATAATGATAGCTTATAACTTTATAAGGATAATCGTATGCAATAAATCTTGTATTTTTCCTTTCATAAAAAGAGATGTTTCTTCAAAAAATCTATAAGAGCAACACAATAACTAGTCTTCCTAGTAAAAGAATACACAGTAAAGCATGAAGTGCTGCATAATCTATCTTATCTTAAAAAGGTGACTCCTGAAACGCTTGGAAGCTATAAAGCCAAATGATAAAGTGGTGATAAAGACAAACACTGTCTTTATCTTTACAATTGTATTTTCCCCAATTACGCTGTATCTGCATTTCAGAAATACACCAGACAGATATTCATGATACATAGATGCCAACCAAATATAACAATGTAAAAAACACCTATGCAGAATGATTTAATTTAATTTTTTTCAAGAAAATCTTTTAGTGCCGCAAATGCCTCATCAGCTTTGTTCCCCTCAGGACCACCAGCCTGTGCCATATCAGAACGGCCACCTCCACCTTTACCACCAAGCATCGCTGAAAGAATACGAACGAGATCTACAGCATTTAACTTATCCGTTAAATCATCCGTAACACCGACAACAGCACTCCCTTTTCCATCCTCCGAGACACTAATAAAAGCAACCACTCCAGATCCAATTTGTTTTTTCTCAGAATCGACGAGCGCCTTAAGATCCCGTGGTAAAATATTTTTAACAACGCGTCCGGTAAAAGAAAACCCATTGATGATGATAATATCATCTTGGCTCCTTTCTGTTATTCCACCACTCAACATCATTTTCTTGCGTACATCATTCAATTCTTTTTCAAGTTTACGACGATCATCAAGCAAAATTCGCACCCGTTCTTCCACACCAGCAGAAGAAGTTTTTAAAAGATCAGCGATTTCATGAATACGTTCATCTTGGCGGCTAAGATAAAGACGGGCTTCTTTGCCTGTTAAAGCTTCAATACGCCGCACTCCAGCTGAAACAGAACTTTCAGAAACAATATGAATTAAACCAATATCACCTGTTCGCTCCACATGTGTCCCTCCACAAAGCTCAATTGACCAACGCTTTTTTAATCTTTCCTGTTCAAGTGGCTCCCCCATAGAAACAACGCGAACTTCATCACCATATTTTTCACCAAACAATGCCATGGCTCCTTCAGAAATGGCCTCATCTACAGCCATGAGGCGCGTTATTACTTTACTATTTTGCAAAATAATCTCATTGGCTAAATCTTCTATTTTTTTCAACTCTTTTGGTGAAACGGATTTTGGATGGGAAAAATCAAAACGCAACCGATCTGGCGATACAAGAGAACCCTTTTGTGTAACATGGTCCCCCAATGTTTGGCGTAAAGCTTCGTGTAACAAATGAGTAGCAGAGTGATTCGCACGAATTTTCTTACGACGAACAATATCAACCGTTAATTCTACACAATCAGACCTCGATGCCTGACCAGATTTCACCTCCCCAATATGGATAAAAACACCATCACCCTTTCTTTGGGTATCATGCACCTTAAAAATAAAATTTTCACCAGAAATGATACCGCTATCACCAATTTGCCCACCAGATTCACCATAAAAAGGTGTCTGATTAACAACAAGCATAGCTTTCTGATCTGAAGAAATATGATCAACAATTTTACCATCACATACAAGAGCTGTAAGAATACCTTTCGCTGTCTCAGTTTCATAACCTAAAAACTCTGTGGCCCCCACTTGATCACGAACAGAAAACCAGATTTTCTCTGTTCCAGCTTCTCCAGAACCAGACCAATTGGCACGTGCCTCCTCTTTTTGGCGTTCCATCGCTTTATCAAAAGCACCAACGTCAACAGATATTCCGCGACGACGAAGAACATCTTGCGTCAAATCAAGCGGAAAACCATAGGTATCATAGAGCTTGAAAGCAACTTCACCATTCAAATAGTCCCCTTCTTTAAGATCGGTACTTGCTTCGTTCAACAAACCAAGTCCTCGTTCAAGCGTTTTACGAAAACGTATTTCTTCTAACCTTAAAGTTTCTGAAATCAAAGATTCAGCACGTGTCAACTCAGGATAAGCTTGTCCCATTTCGCGAATTAAAGCAGGTAAAAGTCGCCACATTAAGGGCTCTTTAGCACCAAGAAGATGCGCATGACGCATAGCACGACGCATAATACGACGTAAAACATATCCTCTTCCTTCATTAGAAGGAAGCACACCATCAGCAATCAAAAATGCAGATGAGCGAAGATGATCAGCAATGACACGATGGCTGGCAATAAAATCACCCTTTGCCTCAATCCCTGTAATTTCTTCTGATGCAGCAATTAATGCACGAAAAAGATCAATATCATAATTATCATGAACGCCCTGTAAAACAGCAGCAATACGCTCTAATCCCATACCGGTATCAATAGAAGGGTGAGGTAAGTTAACACGTTCTTCCTTGGAAACTTGCTCATACTGCATAAAAACAAGATTCCAAATCTCAATAAAGCGATCCCCATCTTCATTAGCACTTCCAGGAGGACCGCCCCATATTTCATCACCATGATCATAAAAAATCTCCGAACAAGGACCACAAGGGCCTGTTTCTCCCATCGACCAAAAATTATCAGCCGTCGCAATACGAACAATTTTTTCATCTGGAAGACCTGAAATTTTACGCCACAGTTCAGCAGCAACATCATCACTCTGATAAACTGTCACCAACAATTTATCTTTTGGCAGGCAAAATTCCTTTGTTAAAAGATTCCATGATAAAAAAATAGCTTCTTCTTTGAAATAATCACCGAAAGAAAAATTACCCAGCATTTCAAAAAATGTATGATGGCGCGCCGTATAACCAACATTATCAAGATCATTATGCTTTCCACCTGCACGAACACATTTTTGTGCCGTTGTTGCCTGCGTATAAGAAGGTTGTTCAAGTCCAGTAAAAACATTTTTAAACTGCACCATCCCTGCATTTGTAAACATAAGTGTAGGATCATTCCGCGGAACAAGCGGACTAGAAGAAAGAACTTTATGCCCATTACGATGAAAATAATCCAAAAATGTTGACCGAATATTATTAACACTATTCATGTTGACACCTGCTCAATACAGCACAAAACCATAAAAGAAAAATCCCCCCTCATTAAATCCTCTTCGCCACGCATGGAGTCAATTTAATCAAAAATGGAATATTTGTTTTAAAAAATTGAGAAAAAAATGACTGCGTATTTAAAAACTCAAACAAAAAAACAGAAAAATCTTAAAGAAAAAAAATTATAGACGACCCCCCCATCAAATGGCTTCATCACTTTCTATATTTTCTGACCCTGCATTTTCTAACAATTCAATCGCAATCAAACCAGCATTTTGGCGCAAAGCTGCTTCAATCTCTGTAGCTATTTCCACATGTTCACGTAAAAACTGCTTTGCATTCTCACGCCCCTGCCCTAAACGCTGAGAATTATAAGAAAACCATGCACCAGATTTTTCAACAACACCAACCTTGACACCCAAATCAATCAATTCACCTACTTTGGAAATACCTTCACCATAAATAATATCAAACTCAACCTGTTTGAATGGAGGTGCCAATTTATTTTTCACCACTTTAACGCGCGTCTGATTACCAACGATTGAATCCCTATCTTTAATGGATCCAATGCGACGAATATCTAAACGAACAGAAGCATAAAACTTTAAAGCGTTTCCACCCGTTGTCGTTTCAGGAGAACCAAACATCACACCAATTTTCATGCGAATTTGATTAATAAAAACAACCATACAGTTAGAGCGAAAAATTGCTGCGGTTAATTTTCGTAACGCTTTACTCATTAACCGAGCTTGCAATCCGGGCAAAGCATCACCCATTTCACCGTCAATTTCTGCTCGCGGTGTTAAAGCTGCGACAGAATCCACAACAAGCACATCAACGGCACCAGAACGAACCAACGTTTCTGTAATTTCCAATGCCTGTTCACCGGTATCTGGCTGAGAAATGAACAAGTTTTCTAAATCAACACCAAGCTTACGCGCATAAATAGGATCAAGCGCATGCTCTGCATCAATAAAAGCACAAATCCCACCACCTTTCTGTGCCTCAGCAATAGCATGGAGAGCCAATGTTGTTTTCCCAGAACTTTCTGGTCCATAAATCTCAACAATACGCCCCTTCGGTAATCCACCAATCCCTAAAGCAATATCCAAGGATAACGACCCTGTTGGAATTGTTTCAATTTCAACAACCTGCTCTTTTTGCCCAAGACGCATAATCGAGCCTTTACCAAAAGAACGTTCAATTTGTGAGAGAGCAGCATCGAGAGCTTTTGTTTTATCCACGATTATATCCTTGACCGAATTCATAATAACCTAAAACTTTAGTGTATACTGTACTTTTAATTTAACTAAAGGCTTGAGTTTAGAGTTTCACAGACTATTTCCATTCCTATCTCCACATTATGTCCATAAACATTCATGACCATCACAATAAAGAATTGGCATTGCTTATCTTATGACACATAATAAACTCCAATAAAGTAATATCTCTATGGGAGCATAGTTAACATATTTATATCTCTCTAGAAAAGGAACAATTTAATTTTAAACACAATGTTCTACAACCCTTCTGCTTATCCCTTTGATTAAATACTTGAGAGACTAAGAATTCTCCCGCTATTGATCACACAAAAAACGCATCATCAATCAACCTCATACCCTATTGCATCGAAGAACAAAACGCTATTGTGTTGCATATTCATGCACTTGATTTAAGAAACATCTCTCAAAACTTCCAAGCTCATTTTGTGACAACACCTATGAATGTGGTATACTGCAAAACCCTTTAGGCACCACCATCTTTACTCTATAGAAGGAGCAAGCCGGCACCATCACACTATTTATCATCCTCCAATATTGCAACAGCTCTCGGCACTTGAGACAATTCATAGGAGGGATTTTTAGTCCTTTCTTGTACAGTTTTTATCACACGCTAATCCTGCTTGTAACATGCAAGCGAATAACTTGATTGCTTCAACAAATAACAGACTTGGGATGAGAGAAATTTACGGTATTTGAAACTTTCATTCAACTTACGAAACAGTTAATTATCATTATAAGTCAATATATTATTTAATAAAACCAAAATAAATAAAGCAGCTTAAAAGTTGAATGATATATTTAAATTTGAAAAAATATGCACTTTTGAAGATATCAAAAAAATCTCTACAAGCAATGCAATAAATTGTTTAAAATATAAGCTAAATTTCTCATACAATAACATAAGAGATCAATAAAAAACGTATTTCAACTCAAATTTTATTTTGATCTTTACGTTTTTTGCGCAACTGTTGCCACCACTCAAGACGTTTCACAATTTCACGCTCAAAACCACGCTCAACTGGTTTATAATAACTCTGACGTCCAAGTTTTTCGGGAAAATATTCTTGTCCTGAAAAAGCATCTGGTTCATCATGGTCATAACAATAACCACTTCCATACCCTTCTTCCTTCATAAATTTCGTAGGAGCATTAAGAATATGCTTAGGAGGTGGTAAAGAGCCATTTTTGCGTGCACAACGCAGTGCTGCTTTATACGCAAGATATGCTGCATTTGACTTTGGCGCAGTTGCAACATAAAGACATGCTTGCGCCAAGGCCAACTCTCCTTCTGGTGATCCTAAATAATCATAGGCATCTTTTGCTGCATTACAAATGACAAGAGCTTGAGGATCCGCCAAACCAATATCTTCAACGGCCATACGAACCAATCTTCGCCCAATATAGAGAGGATCTTCACCAGCATCCAACATACGTGCCAAATAATAAAGCGCAGCATCAGGATCAGATCCACGAACGGATTTATGCAACGCTGAAATGAGATTATAATGCCCATCTCGTCCTTTATCATAAATAGGCGCACGACGCTGAATAACTTTTTGCAAAGCAACAACATCAAGAATCTCTCCCAATGGCGCAATAGACCAAACTTCCTCTGCCAATGTTAACGCAACCCGCGCATCACCATCAGACATCTCTATCAAAACGTCTCTGGCATCATTATCCAAGGGAAGAGTTTTTCCCTCCACTTCTTCAGCACGCCTCAAAAGCATGTCCAAACTTTCATGATCATGAGAAAGAAATGTTAAAACACGTGCACGCGAAAGAAGGGCAGCATTCAGTTCAAAAGAAGGATTTTCGGTTGTTGCACCTATAAGTACCACAGTACCCTCTTCCATCACAGAAAGAAAACTATCCTGCTGTGCACGATTAAACCGATGAATTTCATCAACAAAGAGAAGTGTTTTATCCCCAGATATAAAACGCCTCTGCGCAACTTCAAAAATCTTTTTAAGTTCAGAAACTCCTGTAAAAATAGCAGAAACCTGTTCAAACGCGAAATTTGTTTCAAGGGCTAACAAACGTGCAACGGTCGTTTTTCCCGTCCCTGGAGGTCCCCAAAAAATCATCGATCCAATTGAGCCTGTTGCCGCCATACGTGAAAGCAAACCATCCTCTCCAATCAAATGCTTTTGTCCCACAACATCATTGAGAGAACAAGGGCGCATTCTTTCTGCAAGTGGCTGATTTTTATTAACTTGAAAATCAAACGACGAAGTAAAAAAATCTTTCTTCAAAAAAAACCTCAACGAATAAATTGGCGAATATACATACCATCACGTTCATATTCCAATTGCCACATATTTGAGCGACCTTGCATAAGAACCTTTTTCAACTGATGAACTGTTTGAATTTTATGGCCATTTACAACACGTAGAATATCTCCTGACTGAAAAATTCCAGCTGCATTGCTCATTTCCTCAAGATTGGTAATCACAACCCCTTTTGCAGATATAGGAAGATGAAAACGTCGACTATTTTGCGGTGTTAAATCTAACACCTCAGCACCAGCAAGAGGACTGTCACCCGTAATTTTTTCAGATTTTAAAAATGCAGTTTCTGATATTGATGAAACTGTTATTTGTGTTTTTAAAGTTTTTCCACTTCGTAAATATTCCAAGGCAAGACTATGCTCAACGTCAGCTGTCATCAAACGATAACCAAGACTATCTGGACTGTCAACGCGTACCCCCTGCACACTCAAAATAACATCACCTACTTTCAATCCAGCTTTTTCAGCAGGACTATCTTTGATAACTTCAACAATAAGAGCACCATAGGGACGTTCTAAACCTAAACCACCAGCAATATCAGCTGTAACATTTTGAAAAGAAGCCCCAATATAAGGCGGCACAAAATATTTTCCACCGCGTTTAACAGTATCAAGCATCACTTTTACAAGATTAACTGGAATAGCAAAACCAATCCCTACAGAACCACCGGAACGCGAATAGATAGCCGTATTAATTCCGATTAACTGACCTTTCATATCAATTAAAGCGCCACCAGAATTCCCTGGATTAATGGCTGCGTCTGTTTGAATAAAAAAGTCAAAATCAGAAATCCCAACACGTGTACGCGCTTGCGCTGAAACAATACCACTTGTAACTGTTTGACCAACACCAAAGGGATTACCAATAGCAAGAACAAGATCACCAACTTCAACAGTATCAGAATTTCCCAAAGAAAGAGCCGGAAATTGAGCATCTTTTTCCTTAACTTCAAGAATTGCAATATCAGTTGCTTCATCTTTGAGCACGACCTTACTCTCAAACTCCCGTCCATCAGAAAAAGCCACTTTAATTTCGCTTGCATCTTTAATGACGTGGTAATTTGTAACGATCAAACCACGTGCATCAACAATCACCCCTGATCCTAATGACGATTGCTTACGAACAGGAAATTTATTTTGAAAACGACCAAAAAATTGCTCAAAAAATGGATCGCCTTCAAAAGGTGATCGAGCTCTAATTTGTCGAGCTGCATAAATATTTACAACAGATGGAACTGTCTTTTTAACTAAAGGAGCAAATGAAAGGGTGATTTCTGTTTGTGTTTGAGGAACATGAGCATATACATGATCAAATGATATCTGCATCATAATTGCAAAAAAAATCCGCACCCAAAAAGAATACCTCATAATCCACTCCTTATAAAATCAGCACATTCTGTTGAAGATTAATAGAATAAAAAAACGTATCCCCGCAAATTAAGGACCTCTATTAATATTTCATAATAGAGAATAAAAACAACCTATTTGAACAATAAATATTATAAAAATAAGATAATTCAATATTCTATAATTTTCTCTCTGCACCTATTTCTCAACTAAAACAAACTTAAAAATGCTCACAAAAAAACCGCCCAAGACAAGGCGGCCTTTAAAAATCCAACAGAATAAAAAACTCTACGAAGATGTTCCCTTTTCATTCTCAGAAGCTTCCATGCGAGCACGATCCCAAGCACCCTTCGCTTCAACATCACGATCAACAAATTCTATAACAGCCATGGGCGCATTATCACCGGTACGAAACCCCGCTTTCATAATACGCAAATACCCACCGTTGCGTGATGCATAACGTGGCGCAAGCGTATCAAATAATTTTGCAACCTTTCCTGCATCACGAAGTGCTGCAATAGCTTGCCGACGCGCATGCAAACCACCACGCTTACCAAGAGTAACGAGTTTTTCAACAATAGGACGAATTTCCTTAGCCTTTGGAAGTGTTGTCACAATCTGCTCATGCTCGATCAACGAAGTTGCCATATTTGCAAACATCGCTTTACGGTGACTGGCAGTACGGTTCAACTTGCGTCCTGACTTACTATGGCGCATAAGCCCTCTCCTTAAATTCTAATTTTAATATTGATCTTCATAACGTTTTGCAAGATCATCAATGTTTTCAGGCGGCCACGCAGGAATCTCCATCCCAAGATGTAAACCCATACACGCCAAAACTTCTTTAATCTCATTCAACGACTTGCGACCAAAGTTCGGTGTCCGAAGCATTTCAGATTCTGTTTTCTGAATCAGATCACCAATATAGACAATATTATCATTCTTAAGACAATTTGCCGAACGAACTGAAAGTTCTAATTCATCCACTTTTTTGAGAAGAGCAGGATTAAAAGAAAGCTCAGAATCAGCCTCTTCAACAGGCTCCTTCTGTGGCTCTTCAAAGTTAATAAATAACGATAATTGATCCTGAAGAATGCGTGCTGCAAAAGCAACAGCATCCTCACCATTAACAGCACCGTTTGTTTCAATCGTGAGCGTTAATTTATCATAATCGAGAACTTGACCTTCGCGTGTATTTTCTACTTTATAAGATACCTTACGGATAGGTGAATAAAGACTATCAATTGGAATAAGCCCTATACGTGCATCATCAACACAATTACGATCAGATGGAACATACCCCTTTCCTGTGTTGACAATAAATTCCATACGAATTTCAGCTTCTTCATCAAGAGTACAAATAACATGATCTGGATTTAGAATTTCCATATCCCCAACTGTACTGATATCTCCCGCTTTCACGACACCAGGCCCCTCTTTATAAACGACGACACGTTTAGGCCCTTCTTCTTCCATACGAAGCGCAATTTCTTTTATATTCAGAATAATATCCGTAACATCCTCACGCACACCTGGAATCGATGAAAATTCATGCAAGACACCGTCAATCTGCACAGCAGTAATAGCAGCACCACGAAGCGAAGATAACAAAACGCGACGAAGCGCATTTCCTAACGTTAAACCAAAACCACGCTCAAGAGGTTCAGCAATCACACTTATAATATTTGGATTATCATGTGCACATGATTCAACCTTATTGGGTTTAATAAGTTCCTGCCAGTTTTTCTGGATCATATTTTTATTCCCGTTCTTTAGTTCCGTTACCATTCAATCGTAACGACCAATGTGAACATCAGAGAAATCTCCGACAACAAAAAACAACACCCAATTAAACACGCCGCCTTTTCCGCGGACGACATCCATTATGAGGAATTGGTGTTACATCGCGAATAGAAGTAATGACAAAACCAACAGATTGCAATGCACGTAAAGCAGATTCACGCCCTGATCCAGGTCCACAAACTTCAACTTCCAAAGAACGCATACCATGCTCTTGCGCTTTTCTTGCACAATCCTCCGCAGCAACTTGAGCAGCAAAAGGTGTCGATTTACGCGCACCTTTAAACCCCTGAGCTCCCGCAGATGACCAAGCAATTGCATTACCCTGAGCATCAGTAATAGTAATCATTGTGTTATTAAATGTTGAATTAATATGCACAACACCCGATGAAATATTTTTACGTTCGCGACGACGAACACGTGTGGCTTCCTTGGCCATAATTTCCCTTTCAACGATCTCATCACTGCCGTAACATCAGCAGCTCCACCTTTTTTCCTTGTCAAACAAATCAAACAAGAAAAAGAATATATAAAAAACCTTCCACAAAGGCCCTTATTTCTTCTTACCGGCGATTGCCTTAGCCGGACCTTTACGTGTACGGGCATTCGTATGTGTACGCTGTCCTCGGACAGGCAAAGATCGGCGATGACGCAATCCCCGATAACAACCAAGATCCATCAAACGCTTAACATTCATAGCAACCTCACGACGAAGATCACCTTCAACTTGATACCCCTGATCTATTGCCTCACGAATCTGCAGCACCTCAGCATCTGAAAGCTCATGCACACGACGCCCCAAAGGAATGCCAACTCTTTCAATAATTTCTTGAGCAAATTTTGGTCCAATCCCGTGGATATATTGAAGCGCAATAATTACACGCTTATTTGTCGGGATATTGACGCCAGCAATACGAGCCACGCCTACTCTCCTTAGTTATTTTGACAAATTGTTATAAAACACCTGATATACTTTACAGAAAAAAATAGACTCAGAAAAAAAAATGCTTCCGAATCCTATTATTTCACTAAAATAAATTAAATTCACTTTTGATAGATTTCATCTCAAAAGTCAACTCTTTTCATTTATTTTTAAAAAAAATCTCATGAAAGAAACCCTCTAATCATACGTGTCACTTCAGCAACACCAATCATTCCATCAATAACCTTCAACATTCCCCTCTCTGAATAAAATTTTGATAAGGGAGCTGTTTTTTCACGATATTCTACTAATCTTTTTGCAAAAGCAACAGGATTGTCATCTAAACGAACCTGTCCACCAGTCGCTATTGTTTCCTCAACACGCTTCTTCATACGTTCAATCAACACGTCTTCATCAACACACAATTCAATAACAGCATTAAGCCACATATTTTTTGAATCCAGTATCTGTTGCAACGCTTCTGCTTGCCCCACAGTTCGCGGATATCCATCCAAAACAAAACCGTTTACACAATCAGCTTCATCAATCCGATCTGATACGATTTGATTAACAATACTATCAGGTACCAAAGCACCAGAACTTATAATAGCTTTAGCTTTTTTACCAATCTCCGTTTCTTTGGCAATCACCTCACGCAACATATCCCCTGTTGATAAATGAGGAATGTTATATTCCTCAGTCAACATTTTTGCTTGCGTACCTTTTCCCGCTCCAGGAGGACCTAAAAGAATAACTCTCATCGATTCCTTCTACCTCCACGAAGTTTTGATTTTTTTATCAACCCTTCATATTGGTGGGCAACAAGATGCCCCTGAATTTGAGCAACCGTATCAAGTGTAACAGTAACAACAATCAACAAGGATGTTCCCCCAAGATAAAAAGGAACCTGTAATGCAGATATCATAAATTCAGGTAACAAACAAACCAAGATAATATAAATAGCGCCCACAACAGTAATACGCGTCAAAACGTAATCAATATATTCGGCTGTACGCTCACCTGGACGAATCCCTGGAATAAAACCAGAATGTTTTTTCAACTGATCTGCAGTATCACTTGGATTAAACACAATAGCTGTATAAAAAAAGCAAAAAAACGCCATTAAAAATGCATAAACAATCATATAAAGTGGCTGTCCATGACCAAGAGCATAAGAAATCTCCTGAACCCATTGTGGCATTTTATCAGAAAAATTATTAATAGTGGCAGGTAATAATAATAAAGATGAAGCAAAAATAGGTGGAATAACACCAGCAGTATTCAACTTTAAAGGAAGATGCGACATATCTCCTTGAAACATTTGATTACCGACCTGACGTTTCGGGTATTGGATAAGAATTCGCCGTTGCGCACGCTCTATAAAAACAATAAGCCCAATAACCAAAACAGCAATAAGAACGATTCCTATTAAAAGAAAAGTTGATAAATCAGCCTGACTATGAGCTGTCAAAAGCTGAGCAAAAGTAGAAGGAAAGTTGGCTACAATCCCTGTAAAAATGATAAGAGAAACCCCATTACCAATACCACGTGACGTAATTTGCTCGCCAAGCCACATAAGAAACATCGTTCCGCCAACAAGCGTAATAACAGAAGAAATACGAAACATAAGACCTGGTTCTAAAACAATTTGAAGCCCCGACCCTATACCGCTTTCAAGCGCAACCGCAATACCAAAAGCTTGTAGAATTGCCAATACGACTGTTACATAACGCGTATATTGATTGATAATCTTACGACCTAAATCCCCTTCTTTTTTAAGAGTTTCCAAAGAAGGAATAATAGATGTTAACAATTGCACAATAATAGATGCCGATATATAAGGCATGATACCCAGCGCAAAAATAGCCATACGCCCAACGGCACCTCCAGCAAACATATTAAAGAGTCCTAATACACCCGACGCGTGATGTTCAAATGTTTGCCGCAAAGCATCGATATTGATGCCTGGAAGAGAGATGTAAGTGCCAAAACGATATACAAGAAGCGCCAACAGAGTAAACCAGATGCGTTTCTTTAATTCAGTTGCACGCGAAAAGGTGCCGAAATTTATATTGGAAGCAAATTGCTCTGCTGCTGATGCCATAAAACGTCTCCACTTTACACTCCAGTTCTTCAAATCACAGAAGTATAATCCTAAAATTCATATATGCATACACAAACAAATGCAGAACTTAAACAATTCTCCACAAAAGATCCCACAAAACAGATATTATTCTTCTTTAGGTCTCTATTCATATCAAAAAATTATCGAGCAATATCAGGAAGAATAACCTGGCCACCCACTTTTTCAATCTTAACACGAGCAGCTTGTGAAGCACCAGAAACATGAAAGGTAATCTTAGCCTTCAAATCACCATCAGAAAGAAGACGAACCCCATCTTTTTCACGACGAATAATACCAGCCTCTTTCAAAGAAACCATATCAACAGGCTTTTCAATATTCAACTTACCTGCATCAACTGCCAACTGAATACGTCCCAGTGAAACTTCATTGTAGGTTTTAGCAAAGAAATTCCTAAATCCACGTTTTGGCAAACGACGATAGATAGGCATTTGCCCACCTTCAAAACCATTAAGGGAAACACCAGAACGTGACTTTTGCCCTTTTACACCACGTCCACCAGTCTTACCCGTACCGGAACCAATACCACGCCCAACACGCTTACGATTTTTTGTTGCGCCTTCGCAATCACGCAGTTCATTGAGTTTCATATCTAATACTCCCGCAACCCTTAACCTTCATCTATAACGCGAACAAGATGCCGAACCCGAGCAATCATACCCCGCACACAAAGTGTATCATCTAAAACGCGCCGACGACGCATTTTATTTAGTCCAAGCCCCTTTAAGGTTGCACGCTGAATCTGTGAGTTTCGAATAGGGCTTCCAATTTGTTCCACCGTCACAGTTTTACCACTCTGAGATTTTTTCTGAACCATTTCCTAATTCCTTTTCTGATAATCTCAGAAACTACCCTTCTAGGTCGACTAAATGGCGACGACGCGCCTGCAAAGTCGAATACTTTATACCACGTTGAGCAGCAATATCTCTAGGATGCATTTGATGTTTCAATGCATCAAATGTTGCACGAACCATGTTATAAGGATTCGACGACCCTAGTGATTTTGCAACGACATCCTGCATACCAAGAGCTTCAAAAATAGCACGCATCGGTCCCCCAGCAATAATACCAGTACCAGCAGAAGCCGAACGTAGCAAAACACGCCCAGCTCCGTGACGACCTTCAAGATCATGATGCAATGTACGCCCAGACCGAAGCGGAACATAAATCATCCCACGTTTCGCAGATTCCGTTGCTTTACGAACGGCTTCTGGAACTTCACGGGCTTTACCATGTCCAAAACCCACACGCCCTTTTTGATCTCCAACGACAACAAGAGCAGCAAAACCAAAACGCCGACCACCCTTTACAACTTTAGCAACACGATTGATATGAACGAGCCTATCGACAAATTCATTATCGCGTTCTTCTCTCTCACCACGTTCTTTTTGTGCCATTCCTCATTCCTTTTTCTTTTCCGGAAGCACGATAACAAAGTCCCTCATCAAACTGGAAGAACTTAAACGAAATACTCTAAACTCTCCTTACTCATTCATAAATAAGAAATTTTAGAAATTCAAACCACCTTCACGAGCAGCTTCAGCTAAAGCTTTGACGCGACCATGGTACACATACGCTCCACGATCAAAAACCACCTCATTAACACCCGCTTTCTTCGCACGCTCAGCAATTAACTTACCAACAGCAAAGGCCGCCTTTTTATCAGCACCACTCTTTAACGATTTTTTCAAATCACTTTCAAGAGTAGAGGCTGAAACAAGTGTACATCCCCGCAAATCATCGATAACTTGAGCATAAATGTTCTGATTTGAACGATAAACACTAAGCCGAGGACGATCATGAGAAACCATTTTAATTCTACGACGAACACGCCTTGCACGACGTTGGATAATGTCCTTAGATGAAACCATAATACAAAATCCTTATTTCTTTTTACCTTCTTTACGGAAGATACGTTCATCTGCATGCTTAACACCTTTACCTTTATAAGGCTCAGGCCTACGATACTCACGAATCTCCGCTGCAACTTGTCCAACTTGCTGTTTATCAATTCCAGAAACAACAATTTCCGTTGGCTTAGGAACAGTCACAGTAACACCCGACGGAACTTTATAAACCACATCATGCGAAAAGCCCAGAGATAGTTGAACATCCTTACCCTGCAAAGCAGCACGATAACCAACCCCATTAATCTCCAACCTCTTTTCAAAACCATCTTTCACACCACAAAAAATGTTCTCAATCATTGAGCGCGACATACCCCATTTAGAACGCGCATCTTTTGACTGATCCCGCGGCATAACTGATATGATATTTTCCTCAAGTTTGACTAAGACTTCATCATTGACGACGTAACTCAGCTCACCTTTTGGACCTTTTGCCTTAACCAGCTGACCTTCAACAGTAGCAGTAACTCCAGAAGGAATTGAAATGGGTTTCTTTCCAATACGAGACATTGTTCTAACCTACTTTTTCTTCCGTTTTCTTGACATAACTTAGAAAACACGACAAAGGAGTTCTCCACCAACATTCTGTTCACGCGCCTTATGATCTGCCATGACACCTTTAGGAGTCGATAAAATCGAAATACCAAGGCCATTTGCCACCTGAGGAAGTGACTTAGCAGAAACATACACACGACGCCCTGGCTTTGATACACGTGAAATCTCACGAATAGCAGCCAGCCCTTCAAAATACTTCAATTCGATTTCAATCTCAGCTTTCCCATCACCTAAATCAATTTGATTATATCCGCGAATATAACCTTCCGACTGAAGAACATCAAGAACGTGCGCACGAAGCTTCGAAGCTGGAGTAACTACTTTACCTTTTTTACGACCAAGTGCATTACGAATACGTGTTAGCATATCACCAAGAGGATCTGACATAGACATTAAATAATCTCCTCTTACCAACTAGACTTTACAATACCAGGAATATAGCCAATAGAGCCAAGCTCACGCAACGCAATTCGCGACATTTTTAATTTACGATAATAAGCCCGCGGACGACCTGAAACCTCACAGCGATTACGAATACGAACTTTCGAAGAATTACGCGGCAACTCTGCCAGCTGAACAGAAGCTTTAAAACGTTCTTCAAGAGAAACCTTCTGATCCATAACTATTGCTTTCAAACGTGCACGACGGGCAGCATAGCGCTTTACCATCACCTCACGACGCTTATTTTTTTCAACGGCACTTACTTTGGCCATAATTTCACCTCACTACGTTTGCCGTTACGAACGAAAAGGAAAATTAAAAGCACGCAATAACTCACGAGCTTCATCATCCGTTTTTGCTGTCGTACAAACGATAATATCCATACCCCAAATTTGATCAACTTTATCATAGTTGATTTCTGGAAACACAATGTGTTCTTTAATACCCATAGCAAAATTGCCACGACCATCAAAACTCTTTGGATTTAAACCACGAAAGTCACGAACCCGCGGAAGAGCAATCGTCACAAGACGATCTAAAAACTCAAACATACGATCTTTACGCAATGTAACTTTAGCCCCAAGAGGCATTCCTTCACGAACCTTAAAGGTCGCAATAGAATTACGCGCACGCGTAACAACAGCCTTCTGACCCGTTATTAGCCCTAAATCCTCAGCGGCAAGGGAAGGCTTCTTCGAATCAGCAGTTGCTTCACCTATCCCCATATTTATTACAACTTTATCAATCCGCGGAATTTGCATCGCATTTCTGTAATTAAACTTCTCTTGAAGCACTTTACGAATCACTTCAAAATAATGCGCTTTCATACGCGGTATTTGTCTTTCCTCAGCCATTAATCAACTCTCCCGAACGCTTGGCAAAACGAACTTTATTACCATCTGCATTCATACGAAAGCCTACACGTGTAGGCTTACCATCTTTAGGATCAGCAATCGCCAAATTAGACAGATGAATCGGAGCTTCTTTAGAAATAATTCCAGCTTCTTGCTTCTGCGTTTGACGTTGATGACGTTTAATCATATTAATCCCACGAACAAAAGCCTTATTCTCTTTTGGACTAACCTTAATTACTTCACCACTACATCCTTTATCCTTACCGGACAAAACAACAACTTTATCACCTTTTCGAATCTTCTGCATAACATTTACTCCTTACAGAACTTCAGGAGCAAGCGAGATGATCTTCATATGATTCCTACCACGCAATTCACGGGGAACAGGTCCAAAGATACGAGTACCGATCGGCTCTTTTTTATTATCTACTAAAACCGCAGCATTACTATCAAAACGAATGACACTACCATCTGCGCGACGAATATCCTTAGCAGTACGAACCACAACAGCTTTCATAACATCACCTTTTTTAACACGGCCACGAGGAATTGCATCCTTAACCGAAACAACAATAATGTCACCGACCGAAGCATATTTCCGCTTTGAACCGCCTAACACTTTGATGCACATGACACGACGCGCTCCAGAATTATCAGCAACGTCGAGGTTTGTTTGCATCTGAATCATGACTGGCCACCTTCTCTTAACACATATATCCGATTGAATCTTTTACACACTCGGATTTGCCTGCCAAATAACGATAAAGTTATCGCCTTCAAATTTATCAATGATAACCACACTGTTAAATTCTAAAACAATAAGCTTAACTCATTACGCTACATTGTCTTTTACAACAATCCAACATTTATCTTTCGAAATTGGTCTAGATTCCTGAATAGAAACTTGATCCCCAATCTTGAATTGGTTGTTTTCGTCATGCGCTTTATAATTTTTAGACTGCCGAACAGTCTTCTTAAGAAGCGGATGAGAATAACGGCGTTCAACTTTGACAACAACAGTCTTATCACTTTTGTCGCTAATAACAACACCCTGCAAAACGCGTTTAGGCATCTCTTATTTCCTTAAACCTTACTTTCACTTATCTTTTGACGAAGAAAAGTTTTAATACGCGCAATATCACGACGAACTTGTCTAACGCGCGCAGTCTTTTCTAATTGACCTGTTGCTTTTTGAAAACGCAAATTAAATTGCTCTTTCTTTAACTTAGCCAATTCATCTTTCATTTGGTCGAGCGTTTGCGCCCGTAATTCTGTGGCTCTCATCGCTTATAACCTCATTATTCAGCAATACGCTGGATGAAACGCGTTTTTATAGGCAACTTTGCAGCACCCAATCTTAGTGCTTCACGTGCAACATCCTCCGGAACTCCATCAAGCTCAAACATGACGCGCCCAGGAGCAACACGTGCAGCCCAATAATCAACACTTCCCTTACCTTTACCCATACGAACTTCAGTCGGTTTAGATGTAACCGGAAGATCTGGAAAAATGCGAATCCACACACGACCAGAACGCTTCATATAACGTGTAATCGCACGACGCGCCGCTTCAATTTGACGAGCAGTAACCCGCTCCGGCTCAACAGCCTTCAAACCGTAGGCACCGAAATTCAAATCCGTACCACCCTTCGCAAAACCGTGAATACGGCCTTTGAACTGTTTACGGAACTTTGTGCGCTTTGGCTGCAACATTGTTCTCTACTCCAAATTTTAGTTCAATCTCAAAAACTAAGCATTTTCGCGGCGACGATTCGATGAAGAACCAGATTGATCAGCTTCCGTAGCACGACGTTCTGAAGCCATCGGATCATGCTCAAGAATCTCACCCTTAAAGACCCAAACTTTAATACCACAAATACCATAAGCGGTCTTAGCTTCTGCTGTACCGTAATCAACATCAGAACGCAAGGTATGAAGTGGAACACGACCTTCACGATACCATTCCATACGAGCAATTTCAGCACCACCAAGACGGCCAGAACAATTGATACGAATACCTTCCGCACCAAGACGCATAGCAGACTGAACAGCACGCTTCATTGCACGACGAAAAGCAACACGACGCTCTAACTGTTGAGCAATTGATTGCGCAATAATTGTCGCATCAATCTCCGGTTTACGAATCTCCACAATATTCAATGAAGTTTCAGCATCCGTCATTTCTGAGAGTTTACGACGAAGCTTTTCGATATCAGCACCCTTTTTACCAATAATCAAACCAGGACGTGCAGAATGAATTGTAATACGACACTTTTTATGAGGACGCTCAATAACAACCTTAGAAATAGCCGCCTGTTTAAGTTCCTCAAGCACATATGAACGAATTTTCAAATCTTCGTGAAGAAGGCGCCCATATTCACCACTATCAGCATACCAACGAGAGTCCCAAGTCCGATTAACACCAAGACGAAGTCCTATTGGATTGATCTTCTGCCCCATTACGCGGCCTCCACTTTTTCGGTAACTTCACGAACAATAACAGTAAGATGCGAAAATGGACGTTCAATTCTACTAGCACGCCCTCGACCACGAACATGAAAGCGCTTCATCACTATCGACTTACCAACATAAGCTTCCGCCACAACAAGCGAATCAATATCAAGATCGTGGTTATTTTCTGCATTTGCAATTGCTGATTCAAGCGTTTTTTTCACAGTAGCAGCAATTCGCTTGCGTGAAAACATCAAATCAGCGAGCGCTACATTAACTCTTTTACCACGAATCATTGCAGCAACTAAATTAAGCTTCTGCGGACTAACACGAATTGTCCGCGTGACAGCTCTTGCTTCATTATCTTTAAGCTGGCGCGAAACTTTAGCTTTTCCCATTCCTACTTCCTCTTCGCTTTCTTATCGGCACCATGACCATAATAAGTCCGGGTAGGAGCGAACTCACCAAACTTATGCCCAACCATCTCTTCAGAAACAGAAACAGGAATATGCTTATTACCGTTGTAAACACCAAAAGTTAAACCAACAAATTGCGGTAAAATAGTAGAGCGACGACTCCATATTTTTATAACTTCGTTGCGCCCACTTGCACGTACCTTCTCTGCTTTACCAAGAAGATAGCCGTCAACAAACGGACCTTTCCACACTGAACGAACCACCTCAGACTACCTTTCTCATTTCTTGCGTTGATGACGCGTACGCATAATAAATTTATCAGTGGCTTTATTGGAGCGCGTACGCTTACCTTTCGTAGGTTTACCCCAGGGAGAAACTGGATGGCGCCCCCCCGATGTACGACCTTCACCACCACCGTGTGGATGATCAACGGGGTTCATAGCAACACCACGAACATGTGGACGTTTACCACGCCAACGTGACCGTCCCGCCTTACCATCATTAATATTCCCATGATCAGGATTTGAAACAGCGCCAACAGTTGCAAAACAGCTACTCGGAACCAAACGCTGCTCACCAGAATTTAAACGAAGAATAGCCATACCATGATCTCGTCCAACCAACTGCGCATAAGCACCTGCTGAACGTGCAATCTGTCCGCCTTTCCCTGGCTTCATCTCAACATTATGAATAATTGTACCTACAGGCATATTAGCAAGAGGCATAGCATTACCTGGTTTAACATCCACATTTAAACCAGCCATAACAGAATCACCAACACCAAGACGCTGTGGTGCAAGAATATAACTCAATTGCCCATCCTCATAGCGGATTAAAGCAATAAAAGCGGTACGATTAGGATCGTATTCTAAACGCTCAACCTTTGCTGAAACATCACGTTTAAGACGCTTAAAGTCGACAAACCGATAACTACGTTTATGTCCACCACCCTGAAAACGAGCAGTAACACGACCGCGATTATTACGTCCACCCTTTGAAGACAAACCTTCAGTTAACATCTTTACAGGTTTTCCCTTATAAAGACAAGAACGTTCCACAATAACAAGCTGACGCTGCCCAGGTGTCGTTGGATTAAACTGCTTAAGTGCCATTATTCCTATCTCCGAGCCTCTTAAAGACCTGTCGAAACGTCGATAGTCTGACCACTGGCCAGAGTTACGATCGCTTTTTTGACATCACTCTGCCGACCAACTATACCTTTGAAACGCTTCACTTTACCCTTACGGACTATCGTGTTAACTGCTTTAACTTTTACGCTAAAAAGCGCTTCAATAGCAGCCTTAATCTCAGGCTTCGTCGCTTTCGGCGCGACATTAAAAGCAACTTGATTATATTCAGAAATCATAGTCGCCTTTTCAGTAATAACTGGACTAATAATTATATCATAATGGCGAAGATCTGTCATTTAAAACGCTCCTCAAGAGCCTCAACAGCTGCTTTTGATAAAACAAGTTTGCTGCGACGCAAAATATCATAAACATTAATTCCCTGAATAGGCAAAATGTCAATATTAGGGATATTAGAGGCTGCACGAAAAAAGTTAATATCAATCTCTTTACCATCAATCAAGAGAGCGTTATTAAATCCAAGCTTAGAAAAATGAGAAACAAGCATTTTCGTTTTAGCATCCTTAACAGTCAACTCATCCACAATAATTAAATCTTTTGCTTTTAATTTTGCAGATAAAGCAAGACGTAACCCAAGAGCACGAATCTTTTTAGGAAGATCATGCGCATGGCTACGAACCACCGGTCCATGTGCCTTACCCCCACCCCTAAACTGCGGTGCACGTGCAGATGAATGTCGAGCACGCCCAGTTCCTTTCTGTTTAAACATTTTTGCCCCTGTTCGCGACACATCAGAACGACCTTGGGATTGATGACTTCCCTGCTGACGACGTGCAAGCTGCCAACGAACAACACGTTGCAAAATATCCTCACGCGGAACAAGATCAAAAATAGCTTCAGAAACCTTTAATTTGCCAGCTTCATTACCATCAAGAGTTTTAATTACAAGATCCATTATTAGGCTCCCTCAACCTCAGAGGTTTCCGTCACCGGAGTACCCATTTCCGCTTTCTCCTTCACAAGACGGCGAATACCAGCAGGCTTTGGAGCATTATCAGGAAGACGCTTCTTCACAGCATCCCGTATCAAAATCCAAGAACCTTTAGAACCAGAAACAGCACCACGCACTAAAATTAAACCACGCTCACTATCAGTGGAAATAACTTCAATATTCTGTGTTGTTACACGCACTTGCCCCATATGGCCAGCCATTTTTTTACCTTTAAAAACTTTACCAGGATCTTGGCACTGCCCTGTAGAACCATGAGCACGATGTGTAATCGAATTACCATGAGAAGCACGATGTCCACCAAAGTTATGTCGTTTCATAACACCAGCAAACCCCTTACCAATACTGGTACCAGTCACATCAACTCTTTGTCCTGGAACAAAATGTTCCACTGTAATCTCAGTACCAACATCAAGAAGATTGTCGGGGCTCACACGAAACTCTGCTATTTTGGCTTTAGGCTCAACAGAAGCCTTAGCAAAATGTCCACGAAGAGCTTGTGAAGTATTCTTAACCTTAGCAAAGCCTACACCTAATTGAACAGCAGTATAACCATTCTTTTCAACTGTACGCTGAGCAACGACTTGACAATTCTCCAAACGAAGTACCGTCACCGGCACATGCTCACCAGCATCATTATAAATACGGGTCATGCCCAGCTTCTGTGCTATTACACCTGAACGCATCGGGTCTGTTCCTTCTGTCCTCAAACCTCAGAGCTTAATTTCTACATCCACACCAGCAGAAAGATCGAGCTTCATAAGCGCATCCACTGTTTGCGGCGTTGGATCAACAATGTCAAGAAGACGCTTATGTGTACGCATTTCAAACTGCTCACGGCTCTTCTTATCGATATGCGGTCCACGATTGACCGTAAACTTCTCAATCCGCGTAGGAAGCGGAATGGGACCACGGACATTTGCACCGGTACGTTTAGCAGTCGATACAATCTCACGCGTCGACGTATCAAGAATTCTATGATCAAACGCTTTTAGGCGAATGCGGATATTTTGACTGTTCATGCTCTTTATTTCCCTGTTATACAAAGCACCTCAAATAATCAAGGTGCTCAACAAGCATTATTTATTCAATGATCTTAGAGACGATACCGGCACCAACAGTACGACCACCTTCACGAATAGCAAAACGAAGTTTTTCCTCCATTGCTATTGGAACGATCAACGAAACATCCATGGCAACATTGTCGTCTGGCATAACCATTTCCGTTCCTTCTGGAAGCGTAACAATACCTGTAACATCCGTCGTACGGAAGTAAATCTGAGGACGATAATTCGTGAAAAATGGTGTATGACGTCCACCTTCATCTTTTGTCAAAATGTAAGCTTCTGCTTTAAAACGTGTATGAGGTGTAACGGATCTTGGCTTTGCCAATACTTGACCACGCTCAATCCCTTCACGGTCAACACCACGTAGCAGAGCCCCTATATTATCACCCGCTTGACCTTGATCCAAAAGCTTGCGGAACATTTCAACGCCTGTAACCGTCGTCTTAGACGTTGGACGAATACCGATAATCTCGATTTCCTCTCCA
>NZ_JBHIPR010000001.1:0-2083 GCF_042196145.1 Bartonella sp. AP258QHHD | reverse complement strand
AAAAACATTGGGTAAAAGATCACAGCGCTCTACAATTAATTTTGCACGCTCTGCTGTTAATGTATCATTCGCCGCATAAAGACGTTTTGCATGACTTATCAGATATTCTTCCCAATATAAGGCTCTCTCAAGGGCATCTCTATTGATTTCAAAACGCCCCCCTTCACTCAATTCAAAAATCAATGCAAGGGTTGGTATGGTTTTATTCATTTTCAAAAGATGCGCTTGTAAACTTGATGAGAAATGACCTCCTTTGATTGTTCTTTGAAAATTTTCCCACCATACACGAAACATTTCTTGAGCTTCAGCAGAAAAGCGTATGGTAATAGGGTGTTTTGGTGATCCTAATGGTTTATCATAAAGAGAACGAAAAATTCCTTGATAACTTTCCCATGCCTTTTGATTGGGAGGTCTATCAACCCATAACCGCTCTTTTCGTTCATCGGGCCACACCAGCATTTGAAATCGTTGCAATAAGCCGTCATTATTTGTTCCATGGTGCATTGCTTGAATAATGGGAATAATCCGTGAAGGTTGAATGCCCCCAATAATGGAAATGGTTGCATTGGGAATAAAAATGGTTCCACGTCCTATACGGTCATAGGTGTATGATTTTTTGCCATTAAAAGCTGTTAGATAGAAAGAACGGTCTGATTGATATTCCTTCCGTTCCAAATCGGATAAAAAACCAGATAATTCATCACGAACCAACAAGAGACCACGGGGGTTTTCTTTTAACAATTCCCCAAGCTTTTCGACGGTCACATCGTTGACAATAAGACGTCGTTTATTAAGCGTGTCATCTTCCTCACTTTCTTTATGTTCAAGAGATTGAGAAAGAAGAGCAAGGGCTTGTTCCTCGTCTTGATCTTTGAGTGCTTTGTAGGCTTGTTTTTTCTTTTCTCTTTTGTCTAATTCAATAAGAATATCTTTTGTTTCTTGCTGTTTTTTCTTCTTTAACCATTCTTGATGCCATTCCTCTTGAAAAACATCAAGAGGTGCTAAAGCAGCTTCCATGGTATCTGTTTTCATAGTTGAAGGTTCCCCCACAATGGCACCCCAGAGATTAGGAACAATTTTCCAATTGGCATGTTGTTTTGGAGAAACCCGCACGCCATTTCCAATGACAGCAGACAATCCACATAAAGCAGAAACAGCAACAAAATCGATAGAAGATTGTTGAATATCAGCAACGTCATAAACATAGTTTATTAATGGTGTTGGAAGCAGGAATATTTTAAAAGGCTCGACGGGTAAGAGAGCCGTAGCAATCGGTTGTAATTGCCCCCAACCATTTTGTTGCAAGGCTTGTTCATAAGAAATGGCTTTTAAACAAGTATTTTCGTTTAAAGAGACATTATCGTTATCATTGATGGGAGTATTTTCATTATTGTTTTGTAAATTACTATCTTTCATAGTTTCCCTCTTTTAAGAAAGTAATACGTTATTAAAATCAGTTCCTTTTGGAGCTTGCATCATAAAGACCTCAAAGCCTTGTCTATAGGCACGCGCAGCGAGGTTAAAACCTGCTTTACGACCCGCATCATCGCCGTCCATTGCAATGGTGAGACGTCCTTTTGTATGGGGTAAATTCACACGCATCATGCCACTGGTTGAAAGGGACGCCCATAAATCAACGGGCTCTGATAACAACCCAGACAAAAGAGCCAGACCGGTTTCAATGCCTTCACAAATGNGCAATGGTGAGACGTCCTTTTGTATGGGGTAAATTCACACGCATCATGCCACTGGTTGAAAGGGACGCCCATAAATCAACGGGCTCTGATAACAACCCAGACAAAAGAGCCAGACCGGTTTCAATGCCTTCACAAATGACCAGATGTTTTGGATTGGCTTGGCTTAAATGCACCCCACCACCCGTTACAGATCCCAACATGGCTTTTGCTGGTTTCTGATCTGTTTTGCAGCCATTGTCTTTTAAAAAGGTTCTATGAATGGCAAAGGAACCAGCACCCTTAACAAGAGCCACCAACGCGGGCAGTGTACCCCCAGAGGGGTGTGGACATTTGTCGTAAAAGCGTAAATCAGTAGGCAAATCACATGTAATACCCCGCATACGTAA